>JAJXYU010000157.1 GCA_021780395.1 Pseudomonadota bacterium | reverse complement strand
GGGCAGGCTCAGCAAGCGCGCGAGGCTCTCCGGGACCTCGATCGGCGCACCGACCAGCGGCTCGACGATCTCGTTGAACTTGGCCGGATGGGCGGTCGCGACGAGCACCCAGGGCCGCCCCGCCCGCTCGTCCGCGCTCAGGCGCGCGTAGACTTCCGCGGCGGCCGCCGTATGCGGGCACCAGACGCGTCCGAAACGCCGATGATCCGCGACGATGCGCGCGCGGATCGCCGCATCGTCGATGCTGGCGGCGCCGATCCGGCCGCGCAGCGTCGCGAACGCGGGGAACATCGCGCGCACCCGCTCCATGTTGCTCGGGTTGCCGACGTCCATCGCCGAGGCGAGTGTCGCGACGCTCGGGCGCGGGCGCCATTCGCCGGTCGCGAGGAAGTCGGGGACGGTGCGGTTCGCGTTGTGCGCGAGCACGATCCGTTCGATCGGCAGCCCGAGCTCGCGCGCCCAGATCGCCGCGAACGCGTTGCCGAGATTGCCCGCGGGGATCACGTAGTTCGCGGCCCGGCCGGTCGAACGCCGCACCTCGAGACTCGAGGCGACGTAGTAGACCATCTGCGGCAGGAGCCGGCCGATGTTGATGCTGTTCGCCGAGCTGAAACGATGCCGCCGGCCGAGCGCCGGATCGACGAACGCCTCCTTCACGAGCCGCTGGCAGTCGTCGAACGTGCCCGCAACCCGCAGCGACTCGACGTTGTCGCCCCAGCAGGTCAGTTGTTGCTCCTGGCGCGGGCTCACCAGGCCCTTCGGGTACAGGATCACCACGCGCACCCAGGGACGCCGGTGGAACGCCGCCGCGACCGCGCCGCCGGTGTCGCCGGAGGTCGCGACCAGGATCGTCAAGCGCTCGTCCTGCGGCGCGCGCATCCGCTCCAGGCTCTCGGCGAGGAAACGCGCGCCGAAGTCCTTGAACGCGGCGGTCGGGCCGTGGTAGAGCTCGAGCGCGAACAGCGGGTCCGGCGCCGCGTCGATCGCGGTCGTCGGTGCCGGCAGGTCGAGCGCGGCGTCGGCGATCTCGCCGAGCCGCGGCTGCAGCCGGTCCCCCTCGAAAAAGCCCCGCAACGCGACGCGCGCGAGCGCGGGGAGACCTGGTTGCCCCTGGAGCGCCGTCGCGCCGAGCGCGGCTGCGTCGATCGAGGGCAGCTGCCGCGGCACGTACAGGCCGCCGTCCGGCGCGAGTCCGCGCCCGATCGCCTCGCTCAGCGAAACCTCGGTGAGATCCCCGCGGGTACTCGAGTAGACCATGCTCGCCATCACGCCCTCACCACCCGTGCGCCGTAGTTCTCGATCGTCGAAATCCAGTCGTCGGCCGCCAGACCGTGCCGGCCGAACGCGGCGACCATCGCGCCGCGCACCGCCTCCGCGTTCTGGATCTCGGACCATGCGAACACCGTCGGGCCCGCGCCCGAGATCGAACAGCCGAGCGCACCGGCGGACATCGCCGCGCGCTTCACGTCCGCGAACCCGGGAATCAGCGACGCGCGTTGCGGCTCGATGATCACGTCGTTGAAGGAATCCCGGATCATCTCCAGGTCGTTCGAATAGCAGCCGCTGATGAACCCCGCGAGATTCGCCGTCTGCCACACGAAGTCCGACCGGCTGACGTCCGCCTTCAGGATCGCGCGCGCCTCGCGCGTTCCGAGATGCATGTGAGGGTGCACGATCACGCAGCGCAACGACGGCGGCACCGGGATCTGTTTCACCCGCGGGTGATCGATCCCGACGGTGAGCACCAGTCCCCCGAACAAGCACGGGGCGATGTTGTCGAGGTGCGCCGAACCGCTCGCGACGATCTCGCCCTGCATCGCGTAGCGCAGCAGCCGCAGCGGCGGCAACGGCTCGACGAGCAGCGCGTTCGCCGCGACGACCGCGGCGACCGCCGAGGCGGCCGACCCACCGAGCCCGGAGGCGAGCGGGATCCCCTTGTCGATCTCCAGCTCGAAGCCGTCGGTGAGACCGAGGTCCTCGTGCAGCGCCTGCACCGCGCGGCCGGCGGTGTTGCGCTCGGGTTCGACCGGCAGCGCGCCGGCGATCCCGTCGATCGCGACGATGCGCACCCCGGGCTCGTCCGTGCGGCGCACGCGGACCCGGTCGCCGATCGCCTCGACGGTGTGTCCCAGGATGTCGAAGCCGATGGCCACGTTCGCGACGGTGGCGGGAGCGAAGGCGGTGACGTCGGTGAGCACGGGTCGGAGTCCTCGTCGTTTGGTGGTCAGAGGTGGGCGCCCAGGTAGGCCGCGAGCCGCAGCACGTCGCCGAAGACGCCGCCGGCGGTGACCTCGGGTCCGGCGCCCGGACCCTGGACGATCAACGGATTGTCGCAGTAGCGACGGGTCGCGAAGCGCACGATGTTGTCGGTCAGCGCGATGTTCGCGAACGGATGGCGCGCGTCGACCGCGACCAGGCCCACCGTCGCGCTGCCGGCGGCATCGATCCGTCCGACGTAGCGCAGAACCTCGCCGCGGGCGCGCGCCTGCGCATAGCGCCCGGCCATCGTGGCGTCGAACTCCACCAGCCGCTCCATGAATTCCGGCACGCTGCAGCCCGCGAGGGACTCGGGCACCAGGCCCTCGATGCGCACGTCGCCGAGCTCGAGCGTGAGACCCATCTCGCGGCCGAGGATGATCAGTTTGCGCGCGACGTCGACCCCCGAGAGGTCGTCTCGCGGATCCGGCTCCGTGTAGCCCTTCTGTTTCGCCGTGCGCACGATCGACGAGAACGGCTCACTCCCGTCGAACACGTTGAAGAGGTAGGCGAGCGTGCCGGAGAAGATCCCCTCGATGCTCGCGACCTCGTCGCCGGTCTCGCGCAGGTCCCGCAAGGTCTGGATCACCGGCAGGCCCGCGCCGACCGTCGCCTCGTACAGGTAATGCGTGCCCGCGGCGCGCGCCGCTTCCTGGCAGGCCCGGTAGTATCCGAGTGCCCCGCTGTTCGCCTTCTTGTTCGGCGTGATGACATGGATCCCGCGCGCGAGCCAGTCGCGATAGTGGGACGCGACCTCCGCGCTCGCGGTGCAGTCGATGATCAGCGCGTGCGGGATGTAATCCGGCTGCACCGCGTCCGCGAATCGCCGCAGGTCGAACGGCTCGCCGCGGGCGGCGAGCCGCCCGCGCCAGTCCGCGAGATCGACCGCGTGCTCCTCGAGCAGCATCCGGCGGGATCCGGCGATGCCGCGCACCCGCAGGTCGAGGTTCAGGGAACGCAGCCGCTCGACCTGCGAGGCGAGCTGGTCGAGCAGCACGCCGCCGACCGTGCCCGGTCCGATCAGCCCGATCGACACGGTGTTCGGCGAAAGATAGAAGCCCGCGTGCACCGCGCGCAGCGCCTTCGCCGCCGACCTGCCGTCGACGACGACCGAGATGTTCCGCTCCGACGCCCCCTGCGCGATCGCGCGCACGTTGATCGTCGCGCGCGCGAGCGAGTCGAAAACCCGCGCGGCGACGCCGCGAGCGCCGGCCATTCCGTCGCCGACGACCGCGAGGATGCTCATGCCGCGCTCGACGTCGACGCTCTGGATGTGTCCGGCGCGCAGTTCGGCGTCGAACGCCTGGCGCACCGCGCTCTCGGCGCGCGCGGCCTGATCGGCCGGAATCGCGAAGCAGATCGAGTGCTCGGAGCTGCCCTGGGAGATCAGGATCACCGAGATCCCGGCGTCGCGCAGCGCGCCGAACAGCCGGTGCGCGGTGCCCGGCACGCCGATCATCCCCGCGCCCTCGAGATTCACGAGCGCGACCGGATCGATCGTGGTGATGCCCTTGACCGTGAGCGGCGACTGCGGCTTCGCGCAGATCAGGGTGCCCGCGTGAGCGGGTGCGAAGGTGTTGCGGATGAAGATCGGAATGCCGCGCGCGACCGCGGGCTCCATCGTCTGCGGGTGGATCACCTTCGCGCCGAAGTACGCGAGCTCCATCGCCTCGTTGTAGGAGAGCTGGTCGATCACCTGCGCGTTCGGCACGAGCCGGGGGTCGGCCGACAGCACGCCGTCGACGTCCGTCCAGATGTGGATCTCGGCGGCGTGCAGCAGCGCGCCAAAGATCGAGCCGGAGAAGTCGCTCCCGTTGCGGCCGAGCGTCGTCGGCACGCCGTCGCGGGTGGTCGCGATGAAGCCGGTGACGATCAAACGGCCGCGAAAATCCGCCGGGACGAGCGCGCCGATCCGCTCGGCGCTGCGCTCCCAGTCGACCGCCGGTCCGAGCGGGCCCCACTCGACGACGACGACCTGTCGCGCGTCGAGCCAGCGGACCTCGCCCGCGATGCGCGCGCGCTCGCGCAGGAACGGCGCGAACAAGCGGGTCGACCAGATCTCGCCGTAGCCCGCGATCACGTCGCGCAGCGCGCTCGGCGACGTGCGGATCAGCCGGACGGTCTGCAGCATCCCGTTCACGTCGGCGACGTCCCGGCGCAGCTCGGCGACGTACGCCTCGCAGGCCGGCGACGACAGCAGCGCGCGGGCGAGTTCCGTGTGCCGCGCCTCGAGCGCCGCGAGCGCGCCGGCCGGGTCGCCGTCGAGGCGCTCGGCGAGCGCGATCGACGCTAGCAGCGCGTCGGTCACGCCCTTGCACGCCGACAGCACCACGGCCTCGCGCTCGCGGCCGGTGGATTCGACGATGTCGGCGACCCGACGAAAACATCCCTCGTCGGCGACGCTCGAGCCGCCGAACTTGTGCACCACCCATGGATTCATAGTTCGCACTCGCCCGCTGCCGCAGCGGGCTCGACGTTGGACAGCCGGGAACTTTAATCTCTCGGCGCCGAGCCAGGCAAGCGATTCCTCGGGATGCGCCGCGCTTTGCGGACCGGTCAGCGCGCTTTGGCGGCGCCGCCGCGCTTCGCGCCGGGTCGCCGCCCGCCACGCACGATCGGCAGGCCCGTGTGCTGCGTTCGAAACCGCTGACCCGGCGCCGCGCGCGTGCCCCCTTGCGGCTGGTACGCGGGCACGAGGTGCTGCCGGCCGTTGCCGATCAGATCCGCCCGGCCCATGCGCTTCAGGGCCTCGCGCAGCAGCGGCCAGTTCTGCGGGTCGTGATAACGCAGGAACGCCTTGTGCAGGCGGCGCTGCTTGACGCTGCGCGGGATCGTCACGGACTCGCTGCGCCGGGTCACGCGCTTCAGCGGATTCCTGCCCGAGTGATACATCGCGGTCGCGGTGGCCATCGGCGAGGGCAGGAACGCCTGGACCTGGTCGGCCCGGAAGCCGTTCTTCTTCAGCCACAGCGCGAGCTCGAGCATGTCCTCGTCGCGCGTTCCGGGATGCGCGGCGATGAAGTACGGGATCAGGTACTGCTCCTTGCCCGCCTCGCGAGAGTACCGGTCGAAGAGTTCCTTGAACCGGTGATAGGTGCCGATCCCGGGCTTCATCATCTTCGACAGCGGTCCCTCGCCGATCGCCTCCGGCGCGATCTTGAGGTAGCCGCCGGTATGGTGGGTCGCGAGCTCCTTCACGTACTCCGGCGACTCGGTCGCGAGGTCGTAGCGCACGCCCGAGGCGATCAGCACCTTCTTCACCCCCGCGACCGCCCGCGCGCGGCGGTACAGGCGGATCAAGGGGGCGTGGTCGGTGTTCAGGTTCGCGCACACCGCCGGGTACACGCACGAGGGGCGCCGGCAGGCCGCCTCGATCCGCTCGCTCTTGCAATGCAGGCGGTACATGTTCGCGGTCGGCCCGCCGAGGTCCGAGATCACGCCGGTGAACCCCGGCACCCGGTCGCGAATCGTCTCGATCTCGCGGATCACCGAGTCCTCGGAACGGCTCTGGATGATCCGGCCCTCGTGCTCGGTGATCGAGCAGAACGTGCAGCCGCCGAAGCAGCCGCGCTGGATCGCGATCGAGAATCGGATCATCTCGTAGGCCGGGATCTTCGCCGCGCCGTAAGCCGGATGCGGTCGGCGCGCATAGGGCAGCTCGTAGACCGCGTCCATGTCGGCGGTCGCGAGCGGCAGCGGCGGCGGATTCAGCCAGACGTCGATCCTTCCGTGGCGCTGCACGAGTGCGCGCGCATTGCCGGGATTCGCCTCCGCGTGCAGAACCCGCGAAGCATGCGCGTACAGCACCGGGTCGCCGGCGACCGCCTCGTGGGACGGCAGCCGGATCACGCTGTGCGGGCGGGCGGCGTTCGGAACGTCCCGGGTCCGTCGAACCGCGAGCGCCGGTGCCGCGCCCGGCGGGCTCGCCGTCGGCGCGCGGGCGCCGGTGGACGGGGCCTCGTAGGGATTCGGCGGCGTCTCGAGCGCACCCACCTCGTCGACCGTCGTCGAGTCGATCTCGATCCAGCCGGCGGGGACTGCCGTGCGGACGAACGCGGTGCCCCGCAGGTCGGTGATCGCCCCGATCCGCTCGCCCGCGTCGAGTCGGCGCGCGATCTCGAGCACCTGACGCTCCGCGTTGCCGAAGACCAGCAGGTCCGCCTGCGCGTCGATCAGCACCGAGCGGCGCACCCGTTCCGACCAGTAATCGAAGTGCGCGATGCGCCGCAGGCTCGCCTCGATCCCGCCGATCACGATCGGGGCATGCGGGAACGCTTCGCGCAGGCGTTGCGCATAGACGATCACCGCGCGGTCGGGGCGGGCCCCGGAGACCCCGCCCGGGGTGTAGGCGTCGTCGCTGCGCACCCGCCGGTCCGCCGTATAACGGTTGACCATCGAGTCCATGTTCCCGCCGGTCACGCCGAAGAACAGGCGCGGTTCGCCGAGCGCGCGGAACGCCTCGGCGTCGCGCCAGGCGGGTTGAGCGATGATCCCGACGCGAAAGCCCGCGGCCTCGAGCACCCGCCCGATGATCGCCATTCCGAAGCTCGGATGGTCCACGTAGGCGTCGCCGCTCACGACGATCACGTCGCAACGATCCCAGCCGAGCGCGTCCATCTCGGCGCGGTTCATCGGCAGGAACGGCGCGGCCGCGGTCCGCGCCGGCGCATCGCCGGCGGGACCGTGGCTCGCGGACAGGAGCGGCGACGGGGCTTGCATCGCCGCGATTAGATCCGATTCGTCAGCCGGTGTACACCGGCGCCCCGGATCAGCCGATGTCCACCGGCACGTAGATCTGCGCATTGTCGCGCTGGATCAGCAACGCGACACTGTGACCGGCCTTCGCGACCGCGCGCCGCAGCTGCTCGACCGTGTCGACCCGCATGCCGTTGACGCCGAGCACGACGTCGCCCGCCTGCAGTCCCGCGGTCAGCGCCGGCCCGGAGACCCCTTCGATCACGAGGTGTCCCCGGGTGTGCAGCTGCCGTCGCTCATCGGGGTTGAGCTCACGCACCGCGATGCCGAGCTTGCCGCCGTCGCCGTGGACGCTGCCGTTGCTCGCGAGCTCGGTGCCCCGGCCGTGCAGCAGCACGGTGCGCACGTCGACGATCGTCGCCTTGTGATCGCGCCAGATCCCGAGGTGCGCGATCGACCCCGGCGGGAGCTCCGCGATGATCGTCGGCAGATCGATCGACCGTTCGATCGGCTGCCCATTGACGCTGGTGATCACGTCGCCCGGCCGCAGGCCGGCCAGCTTCGCCGGACCCTTCGGATCGACGCCGCTGATCAGCGCGCCGTGCGGGATGCCGAGGCCGAAGGATTCGGCGAGCTGCTGGTTCAGGTCCTGCACCTCGACGCCGATCCGGCTGCGGCGCACCGTGCCGTACTTCAACAGCTGATCCTTGACGTTCAGCGCGATGTTGATCGGGATCGCGAACGACATGCCCATGAATCCGCCGGTGCGGCTGTAGATCTGGGAGTTGATCCCGATCACCTGCCCTTGCATGTTGAACAACGGGCCGCCGGAGTTGCCCGGGTTCACCGCGGCATCGGTCTGGATGAACGGCACGTAATTGTCTTCGCCCGGCAACGCCCGGGCGGTCGCGCTGATCACGCCGGCGGTCACGGTGTTGTCGAAGCCGAACGGCGATCCGATCGCGACGACCCACTGACCCGGCTTGATCTTCGACGGATCGCCGAAGCGGACCGCCGGCAGCCCATGCGCCGCGATCTTCAGCAACGCGACGTCGCTGCGCTTGTCCATGCCGATGACCTTCGCCGGAAACTCGCGCCGGTCCGTGAGTTTCACGGTCACGCGCGCGGCGCCGTCGACGACGTGGGCGTTGGTGAGGATGTAGCCGTTCGTGCTGATGATGAAGCCGGATCCGATCGCCCGCTCCGGCGGCATCTGTTGCGGCGGCATCTGGAACTGACGGAAGAACTGCGACAGCGGATCGTTGCCGTTCCACTGCATCACGTTCGACTGCTGCGGCTTCTCGATCACGCTGATGTTGACGACCGACGGCCCGTTGCGCTCGACCAGCCCGGAGAAGTCCGGCAATCCGGTGACCTCCGGCGCCGCGGCGGTCCCGCCGGGACCCGCGGTCGACGCGAGACGGAGCGGCGCGGGCGAGGAGCCGCCCTGCAAGGAATCGGCGAACGCGGTGGACCGTTGGTGGGTGACGACCGCGACCAACAGGCCGGCGGCGATGGCGAGCGACCAGGTTCTGAGACTGCCCATTCGAATATGCCCCTTCCGTATGGAGAGATCCGAAAACACCCCTTCTGACCGCCTCAGACCCGATTTGGTTTCAATTTTTCTTGAACCGCGGCGCATTATTCCGGCGATCCGGCCGCTACAGTCGGCTCCCATGACCGAGGAATCGAGCGCCCCGTACGTGATCGCCGTCGGCAGCGACGCGAAGCGCCTGCAGTGGCTCGCCCACCACGTGACGAGTCACTGGCCGGCCGCGACCGCGGCGGTCGTGCCGGCGGGCGACACCACCGCGCTCGCGCGGCTGCTCGCCGCGCGCGAGCCGGATGCGTTGATCTTGCAGATCGACTTCGGCAGCGACGGGACGACCGCCCATGGGATCGCCTCGATGCTCGAGTGGCTGCGCACCCGGCCGTCGCTCCATTGCATCGTGCTCGCCGAGCACGGCGGGGAGCAGGCCGCGGTGCGCGCGTTCAAGAGCGGCGCGCGGGATTACCTGCCGGTTGCCTCGCTCTCGCGCGACGCGCTGCTCGCGGCGGTCGCGGACGCCCATGCGCGCCACAGCGAGACCGTCCGTGAAACCGCGATCCTCGGCGGTGCGCTGCAGGATCCGGCCGCGCCCGAGGTCCCGCACTACTCGATCGTGAAGCGGCTCGCGACCAGCCATTTCTCCTCGGTGTACCTCGCGCGCGCCGACCGGCTGCGGCGTAACGTCGTGCTCAAGGTGATTCACCGCGGTGCGAGCGCGCGCGAACTGGAGGACGCGGAACGCTTCCAGCGGGAGTACGAGATCATCTCGAGCATCGCGCATCGCTCCATCGCCGAGATCTACGACTTCGGGGTGCTGCCGAACCAGTCCTACCTCGCGATGGAGTACTTTCCGTGCGGCGACCTGCGCGCGCGGCTGCGCAACCCGCTGAGCGTCGAGGAGAGTCTTTATTACCTGCGGTCGATCGCCGAGGCGCTGCGGGTGATCCACGTGTTCGGCATCCTGCACCGGGACCTGAAACCCGCGAACGTGATGCTGCGCGAGGACAACTCCCCGGTGTTGATCGACTTCGGGCTCGCGCGCCGCTCGGCCGAAGAATACTCGGTCACCGGCGCGGGTCAGGTGCTCGGCTCGCCGTACTACATCAGCCCGGAGCAGTCGCAGGGCGAGAAGGCCGACGCTCGCACCGACCTGTACAGTCTCGGCGTCATGTTCTTCGAGATGCTCGCCGGCCGCAAACCCTATGTCGGCCGCAGCGCGATCGAGATCATGACGCAGCATGCGAATGCGCCGGTTCCGCGGTTGCCGGCGGCGGCGAGCGCGCAACAGCCCGTCCTCGATCGATTGATGGCGAAGCGCCCCGGGGATCGCTATGCGACCACGGACGAGCTGCTCGCCGACCTGGGCGCCGCGGTCGAGGCGGCCGCATGAAGGTCGCCTCCTGGTTCGCGTCGGTCGGTCGCACCGAGACGGACGCCCCCGAAGCGCCGCCGGCGCGCGACGCCGGGTTCGACGCCGTCTCGCAAGGCGTGGTCGGGTTCGATCCACGCGGCCACGTGACCGCGGCGAATCGTGCCGCCCAGTCGCTGCTACGCAACACGCGACTGATCGGCGCGCATTGGCGTGAGATCCTGAAGCCGATCGCGAGCGAGGAGGTCCTGGCGCAACTGTCCGACCTGCTGCAAGAGCGCCGTGCCCCGCGGCGCTGCGACGATGTCGAGCTGCGCCTGCCGGGCGCCGACGGCACGCCGACGACCGTGTGGTACCGGTTCGAGACCCCGGGCACCGCGGCGACGGAGGCCGGATCGCCCCGGGTGCTGTTGATCACCGATCGCACCGAACCGGTGCAACAGACCCGCGAGATCGCCGAACTGCGCGCGGAGCTGCAGTCCTACGGCGAGATCCTGCGGGCATTGCTGCGCCTCGGCGCGACGCGATTCGCAGCCGCGGTCCGCAAGACCAGCGACGCGATGGAACGGATCGACGCGATCCTGAAACAACCGGCCCGGGAACAGTCCGCGTTCCGCGGCAAGCTCGCCGCCGCGCTCGAGCAGGTCGATCGGATCCGTCGCGAGGCGGTGCTGCTGCGGCTCACCTCGCTGGAGATCGCGGCGCGCTCGTTCGAGGATGCGGTGCACGAGCTCGGCGAGCGGCAGACCCTGAGCGGGAGCGACTTCCTGCCGCTCGCGGTCAAGCTCGATGCGCTGCTCGGCCGGCTCGCCTTGCTGCGCACGCTGACCCGCAACGCGATGCCCGCCGCCGCCGGCGAGAGCCGCGCGGTCACCGACAACGGCACGCAGATCCTCGATGCACCCCGCTTCCTCGCCGAAGCCGGCCCGGACCGCGCGCCGCCCGCGGATCCCGGAATCGGCGCCACCGTCGCACCGCGCACGCCCGGCCGGCTCGAAGCGGCGCTCGCGAGCTTGACCGAGCATATCGGCGAGGAACACGGCCGGCGCGTGCACATAGAGTTCGCCGGGCTCGACGCCGTTCCGTCGAGCTACCGGCCGATGGTGAAGAACATCGCGATCCCGCTGATCCGCAACGCGATCATCCACGGGATCGAACCCGCCGAGGCGCGCGAGGCGGCCGGCAAGCCCTCGATCGGGACGCTGCGACTTTCCTTCACGCGTCAGGCGAACGGCGCATGCGAGCTGCGATTCCAGGACGACGGCCGCGGCATCGATCCGGTGCGCGTACGGCGCACCGCGGTCGAACGCGGGCTGCTGCGGCCGGACGCGGCGGCCGCGCTGTCCGACCGGCAGGCGATCAAGCTGATCTTCAAGAGCGGCTACGCGGTCGGCGCCGCCGACGGCGGCGCGCCGAAGCATCGCGGGCTCCTGCTGGTGCGGCGCTACGTCGATGGTGCGGGCGGCCGGATCGCCCTCGCGAGCGAGGGCGGACGCAACACCCGGTTCAAGGTACTGCTGCCGCCACCCGCGCGTTGACGGCTTTCGGCACCTGCCGCAGACTGTCCGTCGATGAAACCGCGACTGTCCGACACGGCGCTCGACCAGCTGTTCCGCGACGCGCGCTCGTTCAACCGCTGGTCGGCGGAACCGGTGCCGACCGCAACCCTGCACGAACTGTACGAACTGCTGAAGTTCGGGCCGACCGCGACCAACTCGACGCCGGCGCGCTTCGTGTTCGTGACCAGCGCGACGGCCAAGGCGAGGCTGCTCGCCTGCGTGTCGCCGGGCAACGTCGTGAAGATCGAGCAAGCCCCGGTGACCGTGATCGTCGGCATGGACGAAACGTTCTACGAGAAGCTGCCGGCCTTGTTCCCGCACCAGCCCCAGGTGGCTGAGGTGTTTCGCAAGGACCCGGCCGGGGCCGCGACCGCGATGTTCCGCAACGCGACCCTGCAGGGCGCGTACCTGATGCTCGCCGCCCGCGCGCTCGGCCTCGACTGCGGGCCGATGTCGGGGTTCGACAACGCGAAGCTCGACGCGGCGTTCTTCGCCGGCACACCGGTCAGGTCCAACTTCCTGTGCGCGCTCGGCGTCGGGACCGACGAGCGGCTGTTTCCGCGCAATCCCCGGCTCAGCTTCGACGAGGCCTGTCGGATCGAATGACCCCGGGGCCGGCGCGGCCCCAAGGCCCGACGCTACAGGATCGCCGAGCGGACGGTATCGCCCCCGCTCGGGTCGTGCGGTCGCGAACTGAAGCTCACCAGCACCATCGTCGTCGTCCCGGTATTACGGTACGCATGCGTGATTCCCGGCGGGATCCGGAACCGCCACGCCTCGCCGGCCGGCACGTCGACGTCGTGCAGGCCGTCCGCGTCGCGCCAGCGCACGAGGCAGGGACCGAAGACCGTGGTGAGTTCCCAGGCCTCCCGATGGTAGTGATTGCCGCGCACCGCTTGCGGTTCGGTGAGCACCACGTGCACGTTGCGCTGCGCGGCGAGCGCCGGCTCGTCGACCGGCTCGAAGAGGCTCCCCCGCTCATCGCCGTGCACCCGCAAGATCTCGATCTCGACGCCACCCGCGTTCGTCGGCACCGCGCGCATCACGCGCGCCGCCGGCGACGCGCGGCGACACCGAGCGCGCCGAGGCCGAGGAGCTCCGCCCAGCCGAACGCCCCGCCGCCGCCGCTCGGTTGAGTAACGGTGAGCGAGGTCGTCGCCGCGACCGTGTTGCCACCCGCCGGTCCCGTGACCAGCGCGTTCGGGCCGATCGTGATCGCGTAGGTGCCGGCGGTCGCGCTCTCGACCGGCGCGGTCACCGAGCAACTCCCGTTCGCCGGCACCACCCCCCCGGTGATCGCGAAGGTGGTCGTCGTGTAGGACGCGGACTCCTCTCCTCCCGTGCAACTCGTCGTCGTCTGCGGCGAGGAGGCGACGGTCAGCCCGTTCGGCAAGCTGTAATTGAACGCAGCCTCGGTCAACGCGAACGGATTCGGGTTCGTGAATGTGATCGTCAAGGTCGCGACGGCGTTCGTTGCGACGCTCGCCGGCGACACCGCCGCGGCGACCGTCGGCGCCGCGGCGTTGAACGCCACCGCCGTCGGGCACGCGCTCGCCGCGGTACCCGCGGACGCCGGTACGCCGGTCGCGGTCGGCGCCCCGCTCGCGGGCACGTCGATCGTCGCGGTGTCGGTCGCGCCCGCCGAGTCGGTCACCGTCAAGGTCACGGTGCCGGCGGTCGTGCCGGGGATCACGCTGACCTGCGCCAAGTTCGCCGCACCCGCGAGCTGCGCCCCGCCGCTCGCGACCCAGGCGTAGGCCGCGATCGTGCGTCCGCAGGACGGCGCACTGCCGCTCGCATCGAAGGTCGCGGTCTGGCCGGTCGCGACCGTGGCCGGCAGCACCACCGCGGCGATCGGCCGCTCGGCCGCATCGACCGCCGCGAGCGCGTTCACCATCCCGCTGCCGCACTGCCCGCTCGGCGGGCAGGAACATTCGCCGGTCGTCGGATCGGAGCTCGGGCAGACCGGCAGATTGCCGGTATTCGGCGGGAACGGGGTCGCGCTCGCCGCGAGCCGCGCGGCGAGCTCGGCCGGCGTCAGGTTCGCGTTCACCGAACGCATCAGCGCCGCGATCCCCGCGACGATCGGCGCAGAGAAGCTCGTGCCGAGGTTCGGGTTGTTCTGATCGGTGTAGGTGTTGCCGTTCGGATCGGGCGTCGTCGTCCCGGTGTTCACCGTGGTATCGATCGAGCGCAGGCAGGGAAGCTGCGCGGTCGGGTTGTTGGCCTCGTACTCGACGCAGTTGCCCGCGGGCGCGGACAGCGTGACCTCGGGTCCGGAACTGCTGTAGCCGACCTTGGTGCCGACGTTGCGCAGCCCCGCGACCGCGACCACCCCCGGCACGAGCGCGCTGCAGTTCGCGGGCGCATCGACCGGCGCGGTACTGCCCGGATTGCCGCCGTTGCCGGCCGACGCGACGACCAGCACGCCGAGTCCGGTCACCTGGCTGAGCGCGCTCTGATAGCTCGCCGGGCAGGTGCCGGTGCCCCCGAGGCTCAGGTTGATGATGCTCGCGGGGTACGGATTGTTCGGAATCGCGTTGCCGGAAGGGTCGGTGACCGGCAATCCGGCCGCCCAGGTGATTCCCGCGATGATGTCCGAGTCGTAACCGCCGCACTTGCCGAGCGCGCGGACCGGCAGCAGCCACGGACCCCAGGTCATCCCGGCGATCCCGGTCGCATTGTTGGTCAGCGCGCCGAGGATCCCGGACACGCGGGTGCCGTGCCAGGAACTGTTGACCGGCAGATAGGTGCCGCTGGTCGCCCCCGGCTGGCCGCATACGGCCTGCGGAAACAGGTTGTTGCCGTATTGGTCCAGGTAGCCGAAATCCGTGGTGCTCACCCAGTCGCCCGGGTCGGACGGATCGGGGTCCCAGCCGTCGCCGTCGTTCGCGACGAGGTAGGTGCCGAGCGGACCGGTCTGATTGGGATGGTTGTTCCCGGTGCTGTAGTCCTGACCGACGAAATCGTAGCCCGGCAGCAGCCGGCCGCCGAAGCCCGCGCGACCGAGGTCCGGGTGGTCGAACAGCACCCCGGTGTCGACGTCGGCGATCACGATCCCGGGGCTCCCCGTGGTGACCGCCCAGGCATCGACCGCGTCGGTCGCCGCGAGGTCGTTGTCGAGCGACGTCGCGGTCGCCGGCGGCGCGCGCAGGTACCACTGGCCGTTCGCGTAGCTTTGCGTCGGGGTACAGCCGACCGAGGGGTCGCAGACCGTCGTCCCGGACGACGGAAACAACGGATCGTCCGGCGTGACCGCCTGCAGCGCGAAGCGGCGATGGTCGACGCTCGCGAACGCGACCGCGGGGTCCGCGCGCAGCTTCGCGAGCGCGCGCGCGACTTCGGCGCCGTACAGC
>JAJXYU010000363.1 GCA_021780395.1 Pseudomonadota bacterium | reverse complement strand
CGCGCGCGGTCCTGAGACAGGGGATGGCGAATGTCCCACCAGAGTTCGGTGCGACCGGATGCCGACCTCCTTGAGGAGACGGGCGCCGTCGAGCGCGTCTACTCGCGGCGCCGCGGCGTCGCAAGCTGAGCTTCATGCCATCGATCTCGAGCTGCATCTCGTCGAAGCTCGATTCCTCGATCAGCCGCGTGATTTCCGCGACGTCCTTCGCCGTGAGGGTCAACGTCTGCCTCCAAAGATGGACATGACATGACTGATCGGGTTCACGGCGGCGCGCGCGACCGGTGCTGCCTCGCTCGCGGACCACACGGTCTCCGGCCGGCTCTGCAACAACCACACCTGGCCGCTCACCCGATCGACCGCCCATTCGATATCCTGCGCGCGTCCGTAGTGACGCTCCACCTGGCGCGCGATGCCGCGCAACCGCTGCAGTTCCTCGTCGTTCAGGCAGGGGACCCGGCGGGCGGTGTCCTCGACCGGCACGGTCTCGATGCCGCCGCCGGCGGCCGGCGCATGGCGGATCGCCTTGTCCGAGATCTCCCGGACCGCGATCTCGCCGGTGATCTTGCCGATGACCCACCGATCCGGGGTCACTTCGCCGCCGACCACCGCCGACCCGAGACCCCATGCACCTTCGATCGTGATCACCGATCGGTCTCCGGTCGTCGGACTGCGAGTGAACATCACGCCGGCGGTACGCGCATCGACCATCGCCTGGATCACGACCGCCATCGCCACCGCGTCCTCGCCGAGCCCCCGGCTCCTGCGATAGCTGATCGATTCGACCGAGTACAGGCTCGCCCAGCAGTCACGGACCTTGCGCAGCGCTTCGGCGGCACTGCGGACCCACAGGTAGGTGTCCTGCAGTCCCGCGAAGCTGGCGTCGATCGCATCCTCGGTGGTGGCCGAGGAACGCACCGCCACCGCGGCCACGCCCGGCGGTCCGCACAGCGTCGCATGCGCATCGCGAATTTCCTCGGCGACCTCCGCGGGGAGAGCGGCCTGTTCGAGGCGGTGGCGCAGCGCCGCCGAACAGGCGGTGATCGCCGGCAGATCGTCGGCGCGCAGCGCCTCGACCCGCGTCCGCACCGGCTCCTCGGCTTCCAACGCCGCGAGGAAGCGCTCGAACGCAGCGGTTCCGACCACGAACCCCGGCGGGACCGCGACCGCGGCCCGCTCCAATTCGCCGAGACTGCCGCCTTTGCCGCCGACCTGCGCACGGTCCTTCAGGCCCACGTCGGCGAACCAGCTGACGCAGCTCATAGCAGCGTCACGATGCCGCGGCCGCCGTCGACCCGAATTCGCTGGCCGTCCTTGATGCGCGAGGTGGCGCTGCCCGTACCGACGACGGCCGGCAGACCGAACTCGCGCGCCACGATCGCCGCGTGACTCATCGAACCGCCGATGTCGGAGACGGCCCCGGCGATCTTCTGGAAGATCGGCGCCCAGGTCGGATTGGTGACCTGACAGACCAGGATGTCGCCCTGGCGCAGCCGCCCGATCTCCTCGGCCGATTTGACCACGCGTGCGGGGCCCTCGACGACGCCGCTCGAGGCGGCGAAACCGCG
Source organism: Pseudomonadota bacterium (assembly GCA_021780395.1). Next base: position 13,217 of record JAJXYU010000363.1, on the reverse strand, counting down.
GATCTCATCGCTCGCGCCCTCGTCTTCGGCCCGAAGCCAGGATTCGAGGCTTTCGCGCGTGATGCCCCAGAGCATGACGATCGCCGGGTCGTCGATCACGTCCGGCACGGGCCCGAGAGCCGGCGGGGTCGGGTGCCTGGCCCACACATCGAGCGCCGCGCGGCGTTCCGCGACGAGTGCCGGCCAGTGCGCGGGCCCGCGCGGAGCCGAGCCGGTCGACCATGCGTTCATCAGATCGATGATCGCCATCTCGAGTTCGTAGTGGGTCAGATGGAAGACGTCCTCGGCATGCGGGAAAAAGCGGTTGGCGGCGAGCAATGCGCCGAACTCGCGGATCTTGTTGAAGAAGAGGTTCGTATACCAGTGCTCACAATAGAACTTGTGGCCCTCGACGTAGGGGAACACCCGGTGCGCGAGGGTGATCATCTGGTCGTAGGCGGTGCGTTCCTCATCGGTGCCGAGCAGTTCGCGGTATTCGGCGATCAGCCGCCGGCGCTCGTCCTGCAGTTGCTCGAACGGACGGTGCAGGGATTCGCCGGCCTTCACGCGCGCGATGTATCCGGGGAGTCCGGCGAACGGCATCGACAGGTCGTCGTTCCAGGAGCGGTGATAGTGGTAGAAGCCGTCGCCGACGTTGATGTTGAACCAGGGATCACGCGAGACCGCGAGTTCGCGCAGCCATTCCTCGCCGGATGGGCCGGCCTGCTCGAGCGAGCGAATGATCGACTCGGCGGAAGCTCCCTCGCGAAACGTCTGGTCGACGCGCAGTTCGACCGCGCGCCGCGCAAGGCGCCGCAGCTCTTCGTCCGGGCGGAAGATTTCCGCCTCGATGCCCGCGACCATTCTCGCGACCGTCTGATCGGAGATCTCGGGAAAGGCGCGTTTGCAGAAGGCGAAGAAGGTGAGATAGGCGCCGTAGCCCAACAACAGGAACTCGAAGTGGTGGTGCCACATCCGAAAATATCCCTCGAGCGTCTTCTGGTAGGTCTCGAGGAGATGATGATTCGAGGCGATGCCGCGGCCGGCAAGCACGTTCTCCAGCGGCTCGAATTCCGGGAGCTCGGGCTTGGGCAGCGCCTCGGCTTCGCGAATGAGCGCGAGCATCTTTTGCTTCCAGGCCGCGTACAGCGGTTCCCAGTTCTCGTAGTAGTGGAACGCGCGCTTCTGAAACTCCTCGGTGCGGCGGGCCACTTCCGCCGGATCGGTGACGGCGTTGCCGCCGATGTATACCCGGCCGTTGATGATCCGGTGGTCGATGCCGAGCGTGGTCGGGAGGCAGTGCACCCGCGTGTTGGCCGCACCGAGCGCGCAGTACGCGGCTTCCGCCGTCACCATGTCGAAGCACGACATCGGCTCGGGGAAGTGCATCGAGTTGTAGAACCAGAAACGCGCGTCGTCGTCGGCGTCGAACTGGATCGTATACGGATAGGCGGCCTGCGCCCGCTCGGTGCCGGGGATGACGGTGATCGAGCTCGGCAAGGGAAAGCCCCGGGGATTGGATGGGGTATCGATGGTCCTCGCTCCTCCCGGCGCGGCATGACGCCCGCCGGCCGATTTTGCTGACATCGACGGCGAGTCTAATCGCCGCCGGACCGAATCCATGCGGATCACAGCGCAAGCGTGTGGTCTCCGGCTGCAAACGGGCTGCCGTCGACCGCTTGTTGCCCCTGGACCACACCGGTTTCGGCGCGCTCTTGCGCTGTCAGTTCATAAGTCTTGCGCTGTGAACCGCGCGGTTGCTTTCGTGGTTGCGCTACCTTCGGTTTGCATCGAGACAACAATACGCGGTCGGACGGATTCATTCCGGAAAGGGGGGATTGACTGTCATGAAATCGAGGCAACCCATGCGGCAAGGGACATTGCTGTCGCTCACGATGTGCGGTTTGGGCCTTTCCGTGTCTCATGCCGTCATCGCCGCGCAGGCGCGGCCCGAACCGACGGCGGGGCGGGAGGCGCAGCTGCAAGAAATCGTCGTGACCGCGCAGAAGCGCCGGCAGAACATCCAGAGCGTGCCGATCGCGATCACCGCCTTCACGGGCGGTCAGATGCAGGCAAAGGGACTGACCAGCCTTCAGTCGCTCTCCAAGCTCACTCCGGGGGTCACGCTGGATGCGGGTTCGCCGTTCTCCGGCGACAGTTCGGTGCTTTCGGCCTCGATCCGCGGCATCGGTCAAAGCGATTTTGCGATCAACACCAATCCGGCCGTCGGTGTCTATCTCGACGGGATCTATCTCGCCCGCACCGTCGGCGCCAACGTGAACCTCCTCGACGTCGATCGCGTGGAGATCGCGAAGGGCCCGCAAGGCACGCTGTTCGGGGCCAACACCATCGGTGGGGCCATCAGCATCATCACCCATACGCCCGGGAACAAGCCGCGATTCATCGCCCAGGTCACCACCGGACGATTCGATCGTCGCGACGTCGCATTCACCGCGGACATCCCGATCATCAAGGACAAGCTCCTCACCAGCATCACCGTCGGCAGTCAGAACCAGAACGGCTGGCAGCGGGTGATCCCGTACCCGACGAATTCTCCGTACGGACAATCGCCCTACGTCGTCGACCCGCAGACCGTCTACCCGAAGGCCGGCTACCAGACCGCGAACGACTACGGTGGCACGGGCGTCACGACGGTGCGCTCCAAAGTCCTCTGGATCGCGAGCGACAAGCTCAAGTTCACCTTCACGGGCGACTGGTCGCACGAGAATCAGACCGCCATGCCGAACGTCGTCCTGGGCGCATTCCAGGGCAATCTGCTGTCGGCGACGTTCTCGACGCTCTACAACCTGTGCATCGGCAACAATGCGGCAACCCTGCCGGCGGCGATCGCCGGGGCTTCGTTCGGGGTGTTCGGCGTCGGCTCGCCGCCCAACGATCTGTTCGCCGGCGCTTGCGCGCAGCCGCGCGCACAGGTGCCCGGCTTGTCGATCGGCGGGGCCCCGTTGCTCGGCGCTGGTTACGTCGGCGGGCCGCCGGGACCGTTCAACTACAACAATCATCCGGGCACGACCTACCTCGGCACGAGCAATCCGCGGATCTATCTCGGCAACGCCGCGTCCAATACCGGCAACATCGGCACGACTTACGCGAGCGGGCCTGATTTCGCCCGCAATGACGTGTTCGGCTTCTCGGCGACCGGCGACTATCAGATCAACGACAACTTGAGCCTGAAATCGATCACCGGGTATCGCCAGCTGCGCTGGCACATCGGCACCGATCTCGACGGCACGCCGGAGACGATGTTCGAGGTGACCGACGCACAACATCAGTGGCAGGTCTCGCAGGAGTTCCAACTGCTGGGGAATGCGCTCAACGACAAGTTGAACTACGTCGCGGGCCTGTATTACTTCAAGGAAGCCGGCTACGTGCACGACTACGTGCCCTTCGAGGGGCTGCTCGAGGTGTACGACGTGTCCAACGACGCCGAGAACGTCAACTACGCGGGGTTCTTCCACGCCGACTACAACCCCACGAAGCACTGGGGTTTCACGGTCGGCGGGCGCTACACCGACGCACAGGCGTATTTCCTCGGCGGCCAGAGCGATCTCAACTCCTTCCCGCTCGGCTCGGTGCTGGGTCCGATGATCACCGGACAGCCCTACACGCGCTATTTCCCGCCGATACCGGACAGCCAGCAGTGGCACATCTTCGATCCCACCGGGGGGATCCAGTTCCACTTCAACGACGACGTGATGGCCTACCTCAGCTGGAGCAAGGGCTTCATGGCCGGCGGCTGGACGACGCGCCTGTCCGCGGTCGTGCCGACGCCGAAGGATGCCGAGTACGGCCCCGAGACCTCGAAGTCCTGGGAACTCGGCTTGAAGTCCGCGTGGTTCGGCCGGCATTTGATCGTGAATACCGACGTCTTCGACACCGATTTCAACGGGATTCAGCTCAACATCCAGCGCGGCATCTCGCCAGTGCTGACCAACGCCGGCAACGCCAAGATCAGGGGCTGGGAGATGCAATTCGAGTCGCTCGTCGGCGACACGGGACTGCGGCTCAATGGCGCCGCCTCGTACCTCGATGCGTACTACACGTCGGTGAACGCGAACGCGAACTTCCCGCAGTACGCGCTGCCCGACGGGACGACCGTGTGCCCGGCCGGACCGCCGATCTGCGGTATGGCCGGATACGGGAACTCGCCCCTCGACGCGAAGCTCCCGAAGACCCCGAAGTGGAAGTTCACGTTCGATCCGGAGTACGACTACGTGCTGCCGAGCGCGGCGCAGATCCGCTTCCTGCCAGTGTTCACCTATACGTCGAGCATGTTCAACGACTCCTTGAACACGCCGCAATTGTGGCGGCCGGCCACCCGGAGTTTCGACGCCTCCGTTCATTTCGTCTCGTCGTCTGGAGAGTATGACGTCGCGATCGGCGGCACGAACCTGACCGACGACCGCTACGTCACCACGGGACAGCCCAATTACGGTGCCGGCTTCATCGACGGGTACTACAATCCGCCGCGGGAGTGGTACCTCAGCTTGCGCATGCGAATGGGCGAGTGAACCTCGACTCCCGGTCCGGTCGTCGATGGCGAGGTGTTGCGGGCGATGCGAGCCGGCGAAATTCTGTGGCGCCCGGATGAGGCGCGAAAGGAGCACGCGAACGTAACGGCGTTCGCCCGTTGGCTGGAGCGAAGCCGCGGTCTGTCGTTCCCCGACTACATGAGCCTGTGGCGCTGGTCGGTCGAGGACATCGAGGCATTCTGGGGCGCGCTTTGGGAATACTTCGAGATCGACGCCAGTCCGTACACGCGGGTCCTGGGCCGATCCGCCATGCCCGAGGCGGAGTGGTTTCCGGGCGCGCGACTGAATTACGCGCAGAACGTGCTGCGCGCGGAGCGCCACGGGTCGATCGCGCTATTGCACGCCGCCGAGGACCGGGGACTCGAGCCCATGACCTGGGCGGTGCTCGGTGCGCAGGTGCGCATCCTCGCGACCCGGCTGCGCGCATTGGGCGTTCGGCCGGGCGATCGCGTGGCCGCCTGGATGCCCAATATTCCGCATACGGTGGTCGCGATGCTCGCGACCACCGCGATCGGCGCGATTTGGGCGTGCTGTTCGCCGGATTTCGGCGAGCGCGGCGTGCTCGATCGCCTCGCGCAGCTGTCGCCGAAAGTCCTGTTCTGCATCGACGGCTATCGTTACGCGGGCAAGCGGCTGGATCGCCGCGCCGAACTCGACCGGATCCTGGTCGGTCTCGACAGCGTCCGACAGGTGATCTATCTGCCGTACCTCGATCCGAGCGATGCGAGCCGTCCGCGCCCCGGAGCGCTCACCTGGGCCGAGATGCTCGACCACCCGCCGATCGGCGCCGCCGCGTTCTCATTCGAACCGGTCCCGTTCGACCAGCCGTTGTGGACGCTGTTCTCCTCCGGCACGACCGGGCTGCCGAAGGCGATCGTCCATGGGCACGGCGGCATCCTGTTGGAGACGATGAAGAACGCGACATTCCACTTCGACCTGCATCCGGGTGATCGGCTGCTGTTCTTCACCACGACCGGCTGGATGCTATGGAATTTCCTCGCGAGCACGCTCGCCTGCGGCGCGATTCCAGTGCTCTACGACGGTAGTCCCTCCCATCCCGCCCCGGATGCGCTGTGGAAATTGGCGCAAGATGCGCGGGCCACGATGTTCGGCGCAAGCCCCACCTACGTCGACCAGATGTCGCGCGCGGGCATCGTTCCGCGCGAGCGCTATGATCTTGCGAGTTTGCGCAGCATTTCGCTCGCCGGGTCGCCCGCCACCCCGGACTGCATGGCGTGGTTCTACCGCAACGTCAAACAGGATCTGTGGGTCGCCAACGGCAGCGGTGGCACCGATTGCTGCACGGGGTTCGTCGGCGGCGTGCCGACGCTGCCGGTGCGTGCGGGGGAGATTCAGGCGCCCTCGCTCGGTGTGGCGGTCAAGGCGTTCAACGAGAGCGGGCAGAGCGTGTTCGACGAGGTGGGTGAACTCGTGATCACGGCGCCGTTGCCGTCCATGCCGGTCGCGTTTTGGAACGATCCCGACGGTGAGCGTTACCGTGAAGCCTATTTCGAGCAGTTCCCCGGCGTCTGGCGGCACGGGGATTTCCTGCGCATCGACGCGAACGGCGGCTGTTGCGTGCTGGGGCGTTCGGATGCGACGTTGAACCGGTACGGCGTGCGGATCGGCACCGCCGAGATCTACCGTTCGCTCGCCGCGTTGCCCGAGGTCGAGGATAGCCTGATCGTGAACCTGGATCTGCCGGATGGCGGATTTTTCATGCCGCTGTTCGTGAAGCTCGCACCCGGTGTCGCACCGACGGCGGTGGCCGAGAAGATCCGCGACACTCTGCGTCGCGAGTACACACCGCGTCACGTGCCCGACAAGATCATCCCGGTGCCTGCCATTCCCGTGACGATCACCGGCAAGAAGATGGAGGTGCCGGTGCGGCGCATCCTGCAAGGGGTGCCACCGGACGAGGCCGCCAACCGCAGCGCGATGGCCAATCCGGGCGCGCTCGATTTCTTCATCGAATACGCCGCGACCCAGCGCGACTATTCACTGCGCCGGGACTGACGCGATGGCCCGGGAACCGGTGATCCTGCTGCCGGGACTGGTCTGCGACCGCGCGGTCTGGGAGCCGCAGCTCGCCGTCCTGTCGATGCGGCGCGAGTGCATCGTCGCCGATTACGGCGCGGCGGATTCGATCCAAGCGATGGCGCAGCGGGTGTTGTCCTCGGCGCCCGAGCGCTTTTGCGTCGCCGGTCATTCCATGGGGGGGCGCGTCGCTCTCGAGATCATGCGCGACGCGCCGCAGCGTGTCGCGCGACTGGCGCTGCTCGACACCGGCTATCAGGCGCGACCCGCCGGCGAAGCCGGCGAGGAGGAAGCGCGCGGGCGCCACCGGCTGCTGGAAATTGCCAACGCGCACGGTATGCGCGCGATGGGACGCGAGTGGGTGCAGGGCATGGTCCATCCTCGCCGTCTGCGGGATGCGCCGCTGATCGAATCCATCCTCGAGATGATCGAGCGCAAGACGGTCGCGACATTCGCGGCGCAGATCCGCGCGCTCCTCGATCGTCCGTCGGCGGAGAGCTTGCTGGCCGAGATCCGCTGTCCGACGTGGGTACTGTGCGGACGCGAGGACGCTTGGAGCCCGCTCGGGCGGCATCAGGACATGGTCCGGGCGATCCGCGATGCGCGCCTTGCGATCATCGAGGACTGCGGCCACATGTCGACGATGGAGCGTCCGGCGGACGTGTCCGCGGCGCTCGAAGGTTGGCTCGACGCCGGCGGGTAGCCGCGATTTCGCGGCCGACCCTCCTCAGCCCTGGCGGCTCCGCCATCCTTCCTTGTAGTCCCCGCGTGCGCCTTTTGCGTACGGCGTCGGGGCGACCCTGACACGAACTTCGAGCTGTTTGTGCCGCTCCACCGTGGGCTTGAGGGTGCCGCCGTTCTCCTCGCCCCAGACGAGGGTCAGCACGTCGCCGACCTCGATGTCAGGATCGACGACGCCGAGCGAGAGCACGGTGCGCTCGTTGAAGCTGTAGCCGCCGAACATCGAGAAGCCGACCGTCCGGCCGCCGACCATGACCCGGTCATAGGACGCGGAGGAATAGTTGCAGTTCGGAAAGTCGAAGAATTTGTAATTCTCGCCGTCCGGTTCGAGGAGCGATGCGTAGATCTTGATGAAGTCCGCCGGGTTCCACGCGAAGGTCACCTTCTTGCGCTGCGGCCGAGCGTCGTGGCGCTTGAGCGCCTCGGCGCCGATGAAGTCGTGATCGTACTTGATGAAGGGGCCGTAGCCGAGCGCGTGCGGGGTGAGATAGTAGTCCTCGATGTTGTCGGAAACGAAGCTGCCGCCGATGGATCCCGACCCCTCGTAGCCGGCGGCCGGCAGCCACTCGCGGTAGGCGCGCATTGGCTCGCCGGTGTAGACCGCGGGCAGCGGCGAGGGTATCCAGCCACTTTCCAGAGTGTTGCTGGAGTATGCGCGGGCGCCCACCTGCAGCATGCCGAATTCCGCGCCGGCCTCGACGATCGCCTCGCGAACCTCGTCGTACTCGGCGTAGGGGCCCCATAGCTCGAGGCCCGGGGCACCGGCCATGCCGTGGCGAAGGCAACGCACCTTGCGCCCCTTGATGTTGATCACGTCCATGTTGAAGAATTTCACTTCCGGCAGCGGGCCGCCGTTGAGGCGGGTCAGAACCTGCGTCGCGTTGGGCCCTTGCACCTGGAAGCGGTAGTGGCGGCGGAACACCGCCTTGCCGCGCGGATACGAGGGTGAGCGGTCGTCGCGGATCGCCTCGACCGCGTAGCCGCCCTTATGCGCGTGGAATTCGATCCAGTTCACGGTGGGCGCGCGCCCTACGAACAGCAGTTCGTCCTGGTCGACGTAGAACAAGATTCCGTCGCCGATCACATAGCCGTCGTGGCTGCACGGCACCATTTGCTTCGCCTTGTTCTTGATGAACCCGTTGAAGCTGTTGATCGTGAGATACGAGAGCATCTTCAGCGCATCCGGACCCTTGACGGTGATCTCCGCCATGTGATGCGTCTGGTCGAAGAGCACGGCGGTCTTTTGCCACGCTTGCTGCTCGCTACGCCAATTGCTGAACTCGTAAGGCACCACCGGATAGACGTAGGCGCCGATCTGCGAATTACGCAGCATCTGAACCGGATTCCCGCTGCGCTGCAATAGCTGTTCGAGGTTTTCCTGCTTCATCGTGTCCATGCTCCGGGTCTCTTGGCGCCCACTGGTTTTCGCTTGAATGCGGCCGATATCCGCCGGGTCGAGTGTAACGAGCGCCTGGCGGGCTCGTTCCACCGATGGCGAAACTGCATGAGGCTGATGGCGAACCGTGCCGCGGGCGGGTGACGCGGCGCCTCGGCGGCAACCCAAGCTGCGTCGATACCTCCTATAAGCGCCGCCTGCTTGTTGGGGTCCACACGCCTCCGTATAACTGTCGAGACTCGGCTCGCCGAGTGGCTGCTCGCAGGGGGGAAAGCACATGGGTCGCATCGAGTCGTTGATCGCCTGGTCGGCGCTTGGCGACCTCCGGATCGCCGAGATCGGCTCGGACGCGCTACCGCGCCATATGCGGGGACTCGCCGCATCCAGCCGTGTTCCGGGTTTCTACCTGTTCCTGCCGCTCGACGGTGACGGCAGCGCTCGCCAGGACGGGCGAGAGGCGCTGCTGCAAGGCGGTGACTTCATCTTGTGCGACGGGGCTCGGCCGTATGAAATCCAACTCCACGGCGCCAGCCGCATGCTGGCGCTGGCAATTCCCACCGCCAGGATCCGCCGCTACATCGCCTGTCCGGAATCCCTGGCCGCGATTGCGATGCGCGCGCCGAGCGGCGTCAGCGGCCTGCTGTCGAGCTTTCTGCGGAACTTTTGGCTCCATTGCCGGCGACCCCTCGACGACGCCGCGGCGGCGCAGATCGCCGTCGCGATCCTCGAGTTGCTCGGCGCTGCCTACGCGGAGGTGCCGCGGACGAGCGTCGACCGTTCCGAGCGCGGCACGGCGCACCGGATCCGCATCATCAATTACATCCATGCGCATCTGTACGACTCTGATCTGACGCCGATGAAGATCGCCACCGCGTGCGGCATCACCACGCGCTATCTGCACTACCTGTTCTCCGACGGTGACGAGACCGTGGCTCGCTACATCCTCAAATGCCGCTTGGAGGCGTGTTCGCAGGCGCTGCGGTCGGGCAGTCAGCGAGGGCGCACGGTCACCGCGATCGCATTCGACCATGGATTCAACAGCGCGACCCATTTTGGCCGTGTATTTCGCTCTTACTTCGGCACGACGCCGCGCGAGTTCCGAGCACGAGGCGGGAGCGACGACCGCCGCGCGCGGGGCTTCGCCGCGCCGGTCGCGGCGGCCGCGGGGTATTGACGTGTCCATTGATACTCACGGAACGCACTCATGACATCGAGCGTGACGCAGCGCCGCTGCCTGTTGCTTCGCCAGGCGGACGGCGCCTATCGGTTGACGATCGAGGAAGCACCGGTGCCCGTGCCCGCGCCGCGCGAAGTGCTCGTGCGGGTGCATGCGGCGTCGCTCAACCGCCGCGACCTGTACGTGCTCAAAGGGCAATACCCGATGCCGCCGCGACCACAGTTGGTGCCGCTCTCCGATGGCGCGGGCGAGGTCGTCGAGATCGGATCGGCGGTGGGACGCTTCAAGGCCGGTGATCGCGTCGCAGCCAGTTTTTTCCAACGCTGGATCGTCGGGCGCCCCGATGCGGACACATTGTCCTCTGCCCTGGGAGGGCAGCTCGACGGCATGCTGTCCGATTACGTCTGCCTCTCGGAGGACGGACTGGTCAGGATCCCCGCAGACTACTCGTTCGAGGAAGCCGCCACGCTTCCCTGCGCGGCGGTCACCGCCTGGAACGGATTGGTGACCCGCGGGCGCATGCAGCCGGGTGACAACGTGCTGATCCTGGGAACCGGGGGGGTCGCGATCTTCGGCCTGCAGTTCGCCGTCGCAGCCGGCGGCCGGCCGATCGTGACCAGTTCGAGTGATGCGAAGCTCGCGCGGGCGGTGGAGTTCGGCGCCGCTGCGACCATCAATTATGCGAGCAACCCCCAGTGGGCGGAATCCGTGCGCTCCGCGACCGGCGGGGTGGGGGTGCACCAGGTCCTGGAGGTCGGCGGGCGCGGCACCCTGCAGCAGTCGCTCGCGAGTCTCGCCGCGGGCGGACACATCGCATTGATCGGCGGGCTGGCCGGCTTCGGCGGCGACATTCCGGCGATGGCGCTCCTCCACGCCAACGCCACGGCAAGCGGCATCTACGTCGGCTCGCGCGCGGATTTCGAGGCGATGAACGCCTTCATCGAACGCCATCGCATTCATCCGGTGATCGATCGTGTCTACGAATTCGCGGACGCGGCGGCGGCCTACGAGCGCATCGAAGCGGATCGACACTTCGGTAAAGTGGTGGTCAAGCTGCGGTAGGCGCCGCGATCAGGGCAATTCCCGCGCGATCTCGACGATCAGATCGCGCAGCCACGCGTGCGCGGGATCGGGCGCCTGCCGTTTGTGCCATAGCAGCGCTTCATGTTGCACCGGCGTCGGAAATGGCGCCGGGAACGACTTCAGCGGCGGCGTATGCGCGGCCATTCTCAGTACCCGCTCCGGCATCGTCGCCACGTACGAGGTGCCGGCCAGCACCAGCGGCAGGTGCAGAAGGCTCGGCACCGCAAGCTGCACCGTGAGGTCGATATCGAACAGCCGGCGCACCAGTTCCTCGGTGCTGACCGAATAGGCGCTCGGCGCGCCGAACGCGTGCGGCAAGGCGAAGAATTGCTCGGCCGTCAGGGTATCGCCGACCGTCGGGTGGCGGGCATCGACCGCGCAGATCCAGCGCACCGGCCGCAGTCGGATCATGCCCAGGGAGTCCGGCCAGGCGCGGGCCGCGTACAGCCGCAAGCTGTCGAGGCAAATGCACAGATCGGCTTCGCCGTACTCCAGTCTCGTCAGAATGCTCTCCGAGATCAGTTGGATCCGGCAGCACATTCCGGGTGCCTCGAGCGCCAGGCGTTTCAGCAACGCCGGCAAGAGATCCGGCACCGCCTCCTCGGAGACGATGATCGTGAACTCGCGCTGCGTCGTGGCCGGGTCGAACACCGGCTGTGTGCCGAGCGTGGTTTCGATTCGCAGCAGAGCCTCGCGCACCGGCTCGAGCAGGGACGATCCACGCGGGGTCAGCTCGAGGTTCCGCCCCATGCGCACGAGCAACGGATCGTCGAAGTACCCGCGCAACTTGTGCAGAGCGGCGCTCATCGCGGGCTGCGAGACGCCGAGTCGGTCGGCCGCGCGGCTGATGTTCTTTTCGCGCAGCAGCGCGTCGAGAGAGATCAACAGATTCAGATCGAATCGCCGAAGATGGAACATTGGCAAACCTCGAACGCCGGCGCGCGAGCCCGATTATCGCCGCTCGCCACGGTTGCCGGTAGTGGTACGGCCGGACCGCACGCACGCGCGAGATCATCCTGCCGACAGCACGGCGCCATCGGATTGCAGGTCATACCGGAGGCAAAAGCCGGCTTGACGTGACGCCTGGGCCAGGTACTCGATCACCTCGCCAAAGCGCGGATCGTCGCCGCGCAAGACGTGCGGAACGGCGGTGTCGTCGATCCAGGCGGGCACGACCGAGATCTCCGCGATGCCTGCGCCGCGTATGCGGGCCCGCACGATCAGGGTCTTGCGAGTGTCCTCCGGCAGCACATAGAGACCCGCCGGCGCGCGGTCGGGATGAAGGGAGAGCAGGTGCTCGAAAGAAGCGCTCTTCGTGATGTCTGGATCGAATGCTTGCGGCTGCTCGATTGAAATTTCGGGATGGTGTCCGCGCGCCCTGCGGCCCTCGTGGCATCGCTCAGCCGCCGTCGCTCAAGCGCAAGGCGTTGATCGCGTTCTGCTTGAGGATCAAGTCGTGCACTTCCGGCTTGAACGCCGCCTCCTTGAAGTCCTTGATCCATCGGTCCGGCTGGATCAGCGGAAAGTCCGAGCCGAACAGCATCTTGTGCTTCAGCTGTCCGTTCGCGTACTGAACGAGCTGGGGAGGGAAATACTTCGGCGACCAGCCGGACAAATCGATGTAGACGTTCGGCTTGTGCAGGCACACCGAAAGCGCCTCGTCCTGCCACGGCCAGGAGGGGTGGGCGATGATGACCGTCATGTCCGGGAAGTCCGCGGCGACGTCGTCGAGATGCATCGGATTCGAATATTTCAGCCGCAGGCCGCCGCCGCCGGGCATGCCGGTGCCGATGCCGGAGTGCCCGCTGTGAAAGATCGCCGGCAGGCGATGTTCGGCGATCACTTCGTACAAGGGGTAGGCCATCCGATCGTTCGGGAAGAACCCTTGGCAGGTCGGATGGAACTTGAATCCCTTGATCACGCCGCCGGCGATCAGTTGCCGTGCCTCGCGGACACCCATGCGACCCTTGTGAGGATCGATGCTCGCGAACGCGCGCATGATGTCGGCGTTAGCGCGCGCGGCGTCGGCGACCTCTTCGTTCGGAATGCGCCGGGCGCCTATCTGGAATTCCGAGTCGACCGTGAACATCACGAGGCCGATCTTGCGTTCGCGGTAGTAGGCGATCGTTTCGTCGATGGTCGGTCGCTTGCCGGCCTTGAAGTACTTGTTGGCCGCCGCCTCGTAAGGCGCCCATTCCTCGTCCGGCGACTGCCGGCAGGACACTTCGGCGTGGGTGTGTACGTCGATTGCGAC
>JAJXYU010000352.1 GCA_021780395.1 Pseudomonadota bacterium | reverse complement strand
ACCATCCGCGGCCCGGGTGCCCCGACGGCGCCGACGAGGAGCCCGGCGATGCGCCGCCATCGCGCGTGTCGATCCTCGATTTTCGCGGTAAATTGGTCGCCCTATGTTCCGCGCTCCGTTCATCGAGGACACCGACGACTCGCCCGAGCTCACGGCGCAGCGCGCCCGTGCGGGCCGGCGCAGCACCTGGGTCAGCGTCGCCGTGAACGCCGGACTCGCGTCCGCGCAGGTCACGATCGGCCTCATCGCACGTTCGCAAGGCCTGATCGCGGACGGCATCCATTCGCTGTCGGACCTGCTGTCCGACTTCATCGTGCTGTTCGCGAGCCACCACAGCCTGCGCAGTGCGGACGAAGATCACCCTTACGGGCATCTGCGATTCGAAACCGCCGCGTCGCTCGCGCTCGGCGGGTTGCTGCTCGCGGTCGGCGCCGGCATGCTCTGGGGCGCGTTACGCAAGATCGAGGTGCCGGATCAGATTCCGCGCGTCGGCGCGGTCGCGCTCTGGGTCGCCGGCGTCGCGCTGATCGCCAAGGAGGCGCTGTTCCGCTACCTGCTCTCGATCGCGAAGTGGGCCAAATCCGGGCTGCTGGCCGCGAACGCCTGGCACGCGCGTTCCGACGCCGCATCCTCCTTGGTCGTCGCGATCGGTATCGTCGGCAACCTGTACGGGTATCGACTGCTCGATCCGATCGCGGCGTTGATCGTCGGGCTCGTCGTCGCCCGGATGGGATGGCGATTCGCATGGCGATCGCTGCACGACCTCATGGACGGTGCGGCCGACATCGCCGAAGTCGCCGCGATCCGCGACACGCTGAGTGCGACCCCGGGCGTGCGCAGCGTTCACGATCTGCGGACCCGCAAGATGGGCGACCTGATCTTCGTGGACGCCCATATCGAGGTCGATGCGGTCCTCAGCGTGGAGGCCGGCCACGACATCGCAGTCGAGGCCCGTCGCCGCGTGATGCAGCGCCATCGGGTCCTCGACGTGATGACCCACGTCGATCCCTATCGCCGCCCCGACCTCGATCATGCGCCGACGCCGGCGCCCGCGGTCCCGCGCGAAGCCTAACGGATATACCAAAAAGTTCTATTCAAGATCGGAACTTTATGGAGGGTCTATGCGGCGTTTCCTTGGTGGCATCATCGTGATTTGCTGTAGCGGCGCAATGGCTAGCTGCGCCACAATAGTGTCAGCGCCCGGGGCTAATCAGGTGCGACTGACTCGCAATCCGGCGGAGGTGGCCCGCTGCACTCCGATGGGTAACATCAACCTGCCGCCAAGTGAGCAAGGCCTTAGCGCAGGACTCAATTTTCGTAATCGCGTGGTAGGGTTCGGCGGGAATACCGGTTTAATCACCATAAGTGTCCTCGCGAGCGAGCCGAGTGATGGTATTGCCTACCGCTGCCCAGCCGCGCCGACCGCAGAGGCAAGGTAGTTTCCACCTGGGTATGCATTGGCGTGAGCGGATTGGGGGACACGTCAGCGAGAAATTCAGGTACATCTAGATGTGCTTGATCCTCGTGGTCTGGCGGGTGCATCCAGACTTCCCGTGGATCGTCGCCGCCAATCGGGACGAGTTCCACCACCGCCCGGCCGCCGCGGCACGATGGTGGGCCGACGAGCCCGCGATCCTCGCCGGGCGGGATCTGCTCGCGGGCGGCACCTGGCTCGGCGTGAACCGCGCGGGCGCGTTCGCGGCGCTGACCAACTTCCGCGGCGCGCCGCCCCGTCCGCCGCCGACCCCGAGCCGCGGGGAACTCGTCGCCAACCTGCTTGGCCGCCGGGAAAGCGTCGACGAGGAACTGCATACCCTCGATCGCATCGCACCGCGCTACAGCGGTTTCAACCTCCTGTTCTCCGACGGCGATCGTCTCGGCGTGTACGAGAGCGAGCGTGCCGCGGGCCGCGCGCTCACGCCCGGCATCTACGGCCTCTCGAATCACCTGCTCGATACGCCATGGCCAAAGGTCCGCAAGGCCAAGTCGCGTCTCGCGGCCGCGCTCGAGGACTTGCCGCGCACCCAACGCATCCTCGACCTGCTGCGCGACGAGGAACCGGCGGCGGACGAGGAACTGCCTCGCACCGGCGTGAGCCTCGAATGGGAGCGGCTGTTGTCGAGCGCATTCATCCGCTCCGCCGAATACGGCACGCGCTGCTCGACCCTGATCACGCGCAGCCGGACCGGGACGATCGACTTTCGCGAGTGGACCTGGGACCGCGCGGGCGCGCCGGCCGGTCACGTCACTTGGCGCTTCGACGCCGACCGATGAACGCGCGCATATGGAAGCCCGCGTGGTCCGGTCGATAGGCGTACGCCGCGCCGACGGGGCAGCGCCGCCTCGCCTCGCAGCCCTGCTCCAGACAATCGACGCGCGCGGCCGAGCGCACGTGGCTCGCGCACGCGGCCACGTCGTACCCGGTGCCCGTGAACGCTCCGACCGGGCAGCCGCGCAGGCACGGCCGGTCGACGCAGCGCTCGCATGGGCTCGGGCGCGACTCGATCGGCGGCAATCCGAGCCGATCGGGGAACATGAGCGCCCCGCGATACGCGTGCCATAGACCATAGTCCGGATGGATCAGCATCCCGAGCGGCGAGGCGTGGATCCGCTCCGCGCGCATCGCCCACTGCTGGAAGGGCCACCATGGGGGTCCCTCGTTCGGATACACGCCGAACCCCTGGTGGCGCGCGCCAAGCGCGTCGATCACCCGGCGCGACCAGCGATCGAGCGGATCCGCCAATCCGTCGGCCGCCTCGGGCGCGCGGCGGAATACGTCCCACTGCCGGTCGCCGACGAAGCCGAGCAACACCAGCGTGCCCGGCCGCGTGCCGTCCGGGAGCGCGGGCACCGCATCGTCCGGCCCAGGATGGAATCCGCCACGACACGCGAGGCCGCCGCGTTCCGCATCGTGCACGAGCTCGGCGTACCGGGTGTCCGGCGATTCGGCGGGCGCACTCATCGGAACACCGGCACCGCCGGTTCCTCCGCGCCGAGCCGATGCAGGCGAGCCGGCCGCTGCGCAAGTTCCTCGGCCAGATCCCGCGCGTCCTCGAACGGCACCAGCGACAGCACCGGCGCGCGGAACCCGGCGAGCGCGGCGGTGCTGCCGCGCGGCGTGTCGGTGAGAATCGTGGGTTGGAAGAAATGTCCCGCGAGCCCCCAGGGACGAAAACCCCGCCCACCGAGCTTGAGGCGCGCACGCGCCTGCAGCGCCCGCGCGACCTGTTCCTCGGCGCGGCGCATGGCGCCGTGCGAGATCAGCGGTCCCAGGTCGGTGTCGGGCTTGCGCGGGTCGCCGACCTCGAGGAATGCGACGCGCAGGTGCAGTTGATCGGCGAACGCCGCTGCGACTCGCCGGTGCACGTAGAGCCGCGCGCGCGGCGTCTCGCACTGCCCCGCGCCGCGCAGCGCCACCCCCACCGCCCCCGCGGCCGCGCGCTCGAGATCCGCGCCGTCGTCGACGACGCAGGCGATCACCTCGAGCGGCGCGACCGGTGCGAGCGCGCAGGTCGCGAACCGCCGCAGCCTCTCGGCATCCGCCGTCGTGTCCGCGAAGAACAACCGGTCGACGCCCCCGCCCGCCGCCAGCGCTTCGATCGTTGCGACGTCCCCGGTGATCACGTTGACGAGCCCCGCCGGCAGCGGCGCGAACGCCGCCGCGAGCGCGAGGCTCGACAGCGGCGCCTCGACCGGCGGTTTGCAGATCACCGCCCCGCCGTCCGCGA
>JAJXYU010000271.1 GCA_021780395.1 Pseudomonadota bacterium | reverse complement strand
GGCGGTACCGGCCGGGTCGGCGGCGGTGTCCGAGGTCGCCGGGGCCGCACACGCCGCGAGCGCGATCAGCGCGACGAGCGCGCCGCCGGCGAACCGGCGTAAAATTCGCGGCGCGCGGCCGGGTCGGCCGCGAACCGGAACCCGATGCCGAACGCCGTCCCGTCCGTCACCGCGCCTCGATCCCTCGCGCGTCTCGCCGCGAGCGGGGGCGCACGCGGCGCCGAGCCGGGCACGGTCGCGATCTCGTTCGTGATCGCGGCGCTCGAGCCGCTGCGCGCGCGCAAACTCGATGCGGAGGCCCTGCTCGCCGCGGTGGGCCTGTCGCCGCAACTGCTGAAGCGGCCGCAGGCACGGGTCTCGGCGAAACAGTACGGGGAGCTGTGGCGCCGGATCGCGCTCGCGCTGGACGACGAATTCTTCGGCCAGGATTCGCGTCGGATGAAGGCGGGGAGTTTCGCGATGCTCTGCCACTCGGTGATCCACTGTCGTACGCTCGCGCAGGCGCTCGACCGCAGTCTACGCTTCTACCGCCTGATTCTCGACGACGTCGCGGGCACGCTGGTGCGCGAGGCCGGGGTCGCGCGGATCGAGCTGCGCACGCGCGAGGGCGTGTCGAGTCGCGTGTTCGCGCACGAAACCTTGCTGATGCTCCTCTACGGGGTCGCGTGCTGGCTGGTGAACCGGCGCATCCCGATCCTCGCCGCCGAATTCGCCTATCCGGAACCCGCGCACGCCGCCGAGTACCGGCTGATGTATTCGACGAACTTGCGCTTCGAGGCGCCGTGCACCGCGATCACGTTCGACGCGGGCGTCCTCGAGCTGCCGGTGGTCCAGGACGAACGCAGCCTGAAGGAGTTCCTGCGCACGGCGCCCGAGAACATCATCGTGAAGTACAAGAACGCGCACAGCGCCGGCGCGCGGATCCGACGACGCCTGCGGCAGACCTTGCCGGGCACGGTGCCCGCGTTCGCATCGATCGCGCGCGAGCTGCACGTGACGCCGGCGACGCTGCGGCGACGGCTGCACGAGGAGGGAACCTCGTACCGCGCGATCAAGGACGATCTGCGGCGCGACCTCGCGGTGCGCTACCTGACGCACACGGCCCGCAGCGTGATGGACATCGCGTTCGAGCTCGGCTTCTCCGAGCGCAGTTCGTTCCACCGGGCGTTTCGCAAGTGGACCGGCGCCTCGCCCGGGGAATTTCGCCGGGGCGAGGCGGTGTAGCCGAACCGTTCACCGCGGCTGAGCGATTCGGTCACTTTGACGCGAATGCCCGACTGACTATAGTTTGGTGAGTCAACCCGAGGAGATCGCGATGGCAGCGGACGACGAGCGCCGGGGCAAGGCCGCAACGCCGGGGGCGCGCCTTCGCGCCGCCGTCGCCGAGGAACGACCGCTGCAACTGGTCGGCGCGATCACCGCGTACGCGGCGCGGCTCGCCGCCGCATGCGGATTCCGGGCCCTGTATCTGTCCGGCGGCGGCGTCGCCGCGAATTCCCTCGGGCTGCCGGACCTCGGGATCAGCACCCTCGACGACGTGCTGATCGACGTGCGCCGGATCACCGATGCCTGCGAGCTGCCCTTGCTGGTCGACGCGGACACCGGCTGGGGCGGGGCGTTCAACATCGCGCGCACCGTGAAGTCGCTGATCAAGTTCGGCGCGGCGGGTCTGCACATCGAGGACCAGGTGCAGGCAAAGCGCTGCGGGCACCGGCCGGGCAAGGAGATCGTCTCCCGGGAGGAGATGGTCGACCGGGTGAAGGCGGCGGTCGACGCGCGCACCGACGAGAGCTTCGTGATCATGGCGCGCACCGATGCACTCGCGGGCGAGGGACTCGAGCTCGCGCTCGAGCGCGCGATCGCCTGCGTCGAGGCGGGCGCGGACATGGTCTTTCCCGAGGCGGTCACGGACCTGCCGACCTACCGGCGCTTCAAGGAGGCGGTCCGCGTGCCGATCCTCGCGAACATCACCGAGTTCGGCCGCACGCCGCTCTTCACCCGCGACGAACTCGGCGCGGTCGGCGTCGACATCGTGCTGCACTGCTGCTCGGCCTACCGCGCGATGAACGCGGCGGCGCTCGCGACCTACCAGGCGATCCGCCGCGACGGCACCCAGAAGAACGTGCTCGCCTCGATGCAGACCCGCGAGGAGCTCTATCGGTACCTCGATTACCATGCGTACGAAACGAAGCTCGACGAGCTGTTCGCGCGCGCCAAGGACCAATGACCGCCGTTTGAGGAGACGACGATGGTTGCAGCCGACACCCCGAACCCCGGATTCAAGCCCAAGAAGTCGGTCGCGCTCTCCGGCGTTCCCGCGGGCAACACGGCGCTGTGCACGGTCGGGCGCAGTGGCAACGACCTGCATTATCGCGGCTACGACATTCTCGACGTCGCGACTGCCTGCGAGTTCGAGGAGATCGCGTACCTGCTGATCCACGAGAAGCTCCCGAACGCGAAGGAGCTCGCCGCGTACAAGGCGCGGCTCGGCGCGATGCGCACGCTCCCGGCCGCGGTTCGGGAGGTCCTCGAGCGGCTGCCCGCGTCGAGTCATCCGATGGACGTTCTGCGCACCGGGGTGTCCGCGCTCGGCTGCATCGAGCCGGAACCGGAGGCACACCCGGTCGATCGGGCGCGGGCGATCGCCGACCGGCTGCTCGCCTCGCTCGGCGGGATGCTGTGCTACTGGCACCATTTCTCGCGCGAGGGGCGGCGGATCGAGCTCGAGACCGGCGACGACTCGATCGGCGCGCACTTCCTGCACCTGCTGCACGGGCGCGCGCCGCCCGCGAGCTGGGTGCGCGCGATGCATACCTCGCTGATCCTCTACGCCGAGCACGAGTTCAATGCGTCCACGTTCACCGCGCGGGTGATCGCGGGCACGGGCTCGGACCTCCATTCGGCGATCACCGGGGCGATCGGCGCGCTGCGCGGTCCGAAGCACGGCGGCGCGAACGAGGTCGCGTACGAGATCCAGAGCCGCTACGCGACCCCGGACGAGGCGGAAGCGGACGTGCGCCGCCGGGTCGCGAACAAGGAAGTGATCATCGGCTTCGGCCACCCCGTCTACACGATCGCGGATCCGCGCAACCAGGTGATCAAGGAAGTCGCGCGCTCGCTCGCGACGCAAGCGGGCGACACGACGCTGTTCGCGATCGCCGAGCGCCTGGAGACGACGATGAAGGCGGCGAAGAACATGTTCCCGAACCTCGACTGGTTCTCCGCGGTCTCGTACCACCTGATGGGCGTGCCGACCGCGATGTTCACGCCGCTGTTCGTGATGAGCCGCACGAGCGGCTGGGCCGCGCACGTGATCGAGCAGCGTCAGGACGGCAAGATCATCCGCCCGAGCGCGAACTACGTCGGACCCGAGAACCTCACTTTCGTGCCGCTCGCCGAGCGCCCCTGAAACCCTCGACGCAATAGACCCCGAGCCAACACACCATGTCCCACGACGTCAAATCCGCCGAACGACCCGCCCCGGATGCGCTCCTGACCGCGATCGCCGATTACGCGATCGGCCACCGGATCGACAGCGCCCTGGCCTACGAAACCGCCACCTACTGCCTGCTCGACACGCTCGCCTGCGGCTTTCAGGCGCTCGCGTACCCGGCGTGCACCAAGCTGCTCGGTCCGGTCGTGCCCGGCGCGACGCTGAAGGGCGGCGCGCGGGTGCCGGGAACGCCGTACGAGCTCGACCCGGTGAACGCGGCGTTCAACGTCGGCGCGATGATCCGCTGG
>JAJXYU010000339.1 GCA_021780395.1 Pseudomonadota bacterium | reverse complement strand
CCGAATCAACCCTCGTTCCGTCACCGGATCGCGAGTCTCCTGCCGGCGCTCGCAGACCGCGGATGGGACGCGCGCGTCGAGCGGTTTCCGAGCGGTCGCTACGGCATTCGTACCTGGGAGCGCCGCGAGTGGCTGCGCTGGGCCGACGTCACCGTGCTGCACCAGATCAAGCTGAGCGCGATCGAGGCGCGCGTGTTCGCCGCGTACAGCCGACGCCGCGTGTTCGACTTCGACGACGCGATCTACGTGCGCAAGCCGCGCACGCTCGGCGCACCGGCCGACGATTCGCGCTGGCGGCGTGCGAAGTTCGTCGCGACCTGCCGCCTCGCCGATGCGGTCGCCGCCGGCAACGCGGTGCTCGCATCGGCCGCGCGTCCGGTCGCGCGCCGGGTCGAGATCCTGCCGACGTCGATCGACGTCGCGCAGTATCCGCGCGCATCCGCCGACGGCGACGCCGGCGATCGCGTGATCGTCGCGTGGATCGGCAGTCCCGAGAACCTGGTGTACCTCGAGATGATCCGGCCGGCGCTCGCGCGGCTCGCGGCGCGCAACCCGGGCTTTCGGCTGCGCGTGATCTGCTCGTCGTTCCCCGACTGGCCCGAGGTGCCGATCGAGCGGGTCGCGTGGTCGGCGGCCGGGGAGGCGGCGAGTCTCGCGAGCGCCCAGGTCGGGATCATGCCGCTCACCGCGGACGAATGGGCGCGGGGGAAGTGCGCGTTCAAGCTGTTGCAGTACATGGCCGCGGGATTGCCGTGCGTCGCGTCCCCGGTCGGCGCGAACCGCGAGGCGGTTCTCGACGGGGTGACCGGCTACCACGCGACGGACGAGGCGGCGTGGGAGCGGTGCCTGCAGGCCTTGATCGACTCGCGCGACCTGCGGGCGCGGTTCGGTGCCGCCGGGCGCGCGCACGTCGAGCGTCACTACGCGATGAACGTCTATCGGCGCCGGTATCTGGCGCTGCTCGAGGATCTCGCGAGCCGTCGGGCCGCGGCGCCGGGAAGGTCCGCCTAGGTCGATTTGGTATGCTGTGCGGATGCCGTCGGCATACGTTCATCAGATCCTCAATTACTACACGTCGCCGCAGGCGCTCGATCCCGGCTTCCTCGTGCTCGACAACCGCTCGAACGAGCGTCCGGACTGGTACGAGTACTGGCCGATCCGCCGCTTCCTGCGCGGGGAGCGGCTCGAGGAGTCGGCGTTCTACGGGTTCCTGTCGCCGAAATTCGAGCTGAAGACGAACCTCGACTCGGCCGCGGTGCGCCGGTTCGTCGAGGACGCCGGCGCCGAGGTCGACGTGATCCTGCTGAGTCCGAGCATCCACAACACCGCGCATCACTGGAACGTGTTCGACCACGGCGACGCGGAGCACCCGGGGCTCAAGGCGGTCGCGAACGCGCTGTTCGAGCGGATCGGGCAGCCGACCGATCTCGATGCGCTGGTCACGGATTCGCGCAATATCGTGAACTCGAACTTCTTCCTCGCGAAGCCGCGCTTCTGGCGCGCCTGGCTCGAGGTGAACGAGCGGCTCTACGCGATCGCGGAGGATCCGGCCGACCCGCTCGGCGAGCAGTTGCGCACGCCGGTGCCGTATCGCGGCCGTCGCGACGTGCAGATGAAGATCTTCGTGATGGAGCGGATCGCCACCTGGCTCCTGGCCCGCGGCGGCTTCGTCGCCTGGGCGCGCGATCCGTTCGCCGCCGGCGCGCGCTTCTACAAGCTGCCGGTCGCAGTGCTCTGCGATGCGCTGAAGATCGCCTATACGCAGGAGCGACGCGGCCAGTACCGCACCGTGTTCGAGATGCTGCGCGGCCTGCGCAGGCTCGCGAACCTGCAGATCCGCGTCGGCGACGCGCTCGGATCGAGGCGCGTGCGGCCGTTCCTGCGTTCGCTCGCCGCGTACTGGTCGGGGGGCGAATGACCGGGGCGTTCTGGCCGGGCCGCCGCGTCCTGGTCACGGGCCATACCGGGTTCAAGGGGGCGTGGCTGTGCCTGTGGCTCGAGCGCCTCGGCGCCGAGGTCGCGGCATTCGCGCTGCCGCCGACCGGGCCGCGGAGCCTGTGGGCGCAGCTGAGCTTGCGCACGCACTCGAGCGTCGCGGACCTGCGCGATCCCGGCGCGGTGCGCGATGCGGTGCGGGCCGCGCGCCCGCAGGTCGTGTTCCATCTCGCCGCGCAGGCGCTGGTGCGCGAGTCCTATCGGGAGCCGATCGCGACCTTCGCGACCAACGTGCTCGGCACCGCGCACCTGCTCGAGGCCTGCCGCGGAATCGAGGACCTCGGCGCGGTGGTCGTGGTCACCAGCGACAAGGTCTACGAGAACGACGGTGCCGGTCGGGCCTTCGAGGAACGCGATCGCCTCGGTGGCCACGATCCGTACAGCGCGAGCAAGGCCTGCGCGGAACTCGTGACCGCGAGCTACCGTGACAGCTTCTTCGCCGGCGGACCGCCGATCGCGACCGCGCGGGCCGGCAACGTGATCGGCGGCGGCGACCGATCGCCGGATCGGCTGATTCCTGACTGCGTTCGCGCGCTCGAGGCGGGTGAGCCGGTGCGGCTGCGCTATCCGGGTGCGGTGCGGCCGTGGCAGCACGTGCTCGACCCCCTCGCCGGTTACCTGCAGCTCGCGCGGGCGCTCGCCGGCGATCCGGCGCGCGCGCCGCGCCGCGTGAACTTCGGTCCGGATCCCGGGTCGTTCCGTTCCGCCGCCGAGGTCGTCGACGCGTTCGGTACGCATTTCGCCGGCCGGCCCGGCTGGCGACCCGAGGGGACGCCGCAACCGGCCGAGGCCGCGACCCTGTGCCTGTCCTCGGCGCTCGCGCGCGCCGAGCTCGGGTGGCGGCCGCGACTCGACTTCGACGCCGCGATCGCATGGACCGCCGAGTGGCACCGCGCGGTCGAAGCCGGCGAGGATGCGGACGCGGTGACCCGTGCTCAGATCGACCGCTACGCGCGCTCGATCGCAATCGACGGAGGCATCCGATGAAGTGCGTGATTCTGGCCGGCGGCAAGGGCTCGAGGATCGCCGAGGAGTCGAGCGTGCGGCCGAAGCCGATGGTCGAGATCGGCGGCCGTCCGATCCTCTGGCACATCATGAAATCGTACGCGGCCCATGGCGTGCAGGACTTCATCGTGTGCCTCGGCTACAAGGGCTACGTCGTGAAGGAGTACTTCGCGAATTACTTCCTGCACCAGGCGGACGTCACCTTCGACATGGCCGCGAACCGCGTCGAGTATCACGATTGTCGCAGCGAGCCCTGGAAGGTCACGCTGGTCGACACCGGCGAGGACACGATGACCGGGGGCCGGCTGAAGCGGGTGCGCTCGTATCTGGATCCCGGCGCGACGTTCTGCATGACCTACGGCGATGGGCTCGCGGACATCGACATCGGCGCCGAGATCGCGTTTCACGCGCGCGCAGGGCTCGCGGCGACCGTCGCCTGCGTGCGGCCGCCGGCGCGCTTCGGCCGCATCGTGTCGCGCGGCGAGAGAGTGGTGTCGTTCGAGGAGAAGCCGGTCTCGGAGGGCGGATTGATCAACGGGGGCTTCTTCGTGCTCGAGCCGCGGGTCCTCGATCTGATCGCGGGCGACGAGACGGTCTGGGAGCGGGAGCCGATGGAGCGGCTCGCGGCGACCGGCGAGCTCGGCTCCTGGGTACACCCGGGCTTCTGGCAGCCGATGGATACGCTGCGCGACAAGCTCACGCTGAACGCGCTGTGGGAACAGGGAGAGGCGCCGTGGAAGCGCTGGGACGGG
>JAJXYU010000375.1 GCA_021780395.1 Pseudomonadota bacterium | reverse complement strand
AGCCCGAAGCCGGTTCGGACGTCGCCGCGATGCGCTGCGCGGCGCGGCGGGTCGGGGACGACTACGTCCTCGACGGCACCAAGACGTGGATCTCGAATGGCGGCATCGCGGACTTCTATTGCGTGTTCGCGCGGACCGCGCCCGGGGAGCGCCGCGCCGACGGCACGATCGCGGCGCAAGGCATCAGTGCGTTCGTCGTCGAACCGACGGATCCGGGGTTTCGCGTCGCGGAGCGCATCGACGTGATCGCGCCACACCCGCTCGCCGAATTGCGGTTCGAGGCGTGCCGGATCCCCGCGACGCGGCGCATCGGTGCCGAAGGCGAGGGCTTCAAGATCGCGATGCGCACGCTCGACGTGTTCCGCACCTCGGTGGCGGCCGCCGCGGTCGGCTTCGCTCAGCGGGCGCTCGACGAAGCGCTCGCGCGTGCTCGAGCGCGCCCGATGTTCGGCCGTCTCCTCGGCGACTTTCAGCTGACCCAGGCCTCGCTCGCCGAGATGGCGGCGGCGCTCGATGCCGCGCGACTGCTCACCTACCGCGCGGCCTGGCTGCGCGACCGCGGCGCGCCGGTCACCCGCGCCGCGGCGATCGCGAAGCTGGTCGCGACCGAAGAGGCGCAGCGCATCATCGACCGTGCGCTGCAGTTGTACGGGGGCCGCGGCGTGCGCAGCGGGGAGGTCGTCGAACGACTGTATCGCGAGATCCGTGCGCTGCGCATCTACGAGGGCGCGAGCGAGGTGCAGAAGCTGATCATCGCGCGTGAACTGCTGCATTGATCCCGTGGGAACCGATCCGATCGAGGACACGATGAGTCATCAAACCCTGCAGCCCCCGGGCTGGACTCCCCCCCGCGGTTACGCGAACGGCATCGCCGCCCGTGGCCGCCTGGTGTTCGTCGCTGGCCAGGTCGGCTGGGATGCCGGAGGCCGGTTCGCGAGCGACCGACTCGCCGAGCAGGTGC
The DNA here is from genome assembly GCA_021780395.1 of Pseudomonadota bacterium. The sequence continues at coordinate 2,795 of JAJXYU010000375.1, read as the reverse complement.
GTCAGGCGCTCGCGAACGTGGTCGCGGTGCTCGCGCAAGCGGGCGCGACGCCGCAGCACCTGGTCCGGCTCACCTGGTACGTGACTCACCGGGAGGAATACCTTGCCGAACTCGCGGCGATCGGCGCGGCCTACCGCGAGGTGATCGGGCGGCATTATCCGACGATGTCGCTGGTCCAGGTCGTCGCGCTGGTCGAGCCGCGCGCGAAGGTGGAGATCGAGGCGACCGCGGTGATCCCGGACGGTCCCGCATGATCGCCGGGGTCGGCCGGTGACGCTCTGGCGTCCGGCAGAGCGCATCCGTCACGAGCCGACGCCGGGACGCTGGCCGACCGCGGCCGAGGCGGCGGCCTCCCGCCTGTTCCAGCCGCTCAGCGTCGGTCCGCTGCGGCTCGCGGGGCGCACCTGGGTGCCGGCGATGGTGCCGTGGCGCGCGACCGAGGAGGGCTTCGCGAGCGCGAGCGTGATCGACTGGTACCGGCGCTTCGCCGCCGGTCGGCCCGCTGCGATCGTGGTCGAGGCGACCGGCATCCGCGACGTGCCGAGCGGTCCGCTGCTGCGCATCGGTGACGACCGCTTCGTCCCGGGGCTCGCCGCGATCGCCCGGGCGGTGCGCGAGGCGAGCGACGGCGAGACGCGACTGCTGATCCAGCTGATCGACTTCCTCGCGATCCGGCGCCGACCCGAGCGCACCCGGTATCTGGCGCGTCACCTCGAGATCACCGCAGGACACCGGGAGCGACTGAACGCGGTGGACGCGGACGAGGCGACCGTGCGGGCGCGGCTCATCGCGCTCGACGACGAGGCGCTGCGCGACGTGCTCACGGCCCGCGAGACCGAAGCGCTCTTCGTCGGGTACCGCGAGCGCGTGACCGACGTGCACCGGCCACAGGTCCGCGACCTGCCGCAGACGTTGCCGGGAGCGTTCGCCGCCGCCGCGGTCCGGGCCCGCGCGGCGGGCTTCGACGGCGTCGAACTGCACTTCGCGCACGCCTACACGATGGCCTCGTTCCTGTCGGCGACCAACACGCGGGCGGACGGCTACGGCGGCAGTCGCGCGGGCCGCCTGCGGCTGCCGCTCGAGGTGTACCAGGCGACGCGTCGCGCGGTCGGCGCGGATTTCGCGGTCGGTTGCCGGATGCTCGCCGAGGAGTGCATCGCCGACGGACATGCGGTCGAGGACTCGGCGGCGTTCGCGACCGAGTTCGCGCGCGCCGGCATGGATTTCATCTCGCTGTCGCGCGGCGGAAAATTCGACGATGCGGCGACGCCGAAGGTCGGCGAGGCCGCCTATCCGTACACCGGCCCGAGCGGCTACGAGTGCATGCCGTCCTATTACTCGGACGCTCGCGGGCCGTTCGGCCGCAATCTCGGCGCCTGTGCGCGGATCCGCGCCGCGATCCGCGCCGCCGGCTGCGCGACGCCGATCGTCGCCGCCGGCGGAATCCACAGCTTCGAACAGGCCGAAGCGGTACTCGAGCGCCGCGAGGGCGATCTCGTGGGTTTCGCGCGCCAGGCGCTCGCCGACCCGGACTGGTTTCGCAAGGTGCGGGCCGGTCGCGGCGCCGAGGTCCGGTTGTGCCGGTACACGAATTACTGCGAGGCGCTCGATCAGCGGCACCGCGAGGTCACCTGCGAGCTGTGGGACCGGCTGGATCTCGCGAGCGCCGGATCGCGTCGCGCGGCCGACGGCAAGCGCCGGCTGCTCGCGCCCGAGTGGCGGGAATCCCCGGAGCCGGTCAGCGGCGGCGCGCCGGCGCGGTGAAGAGCGCCGCGACCTGGTCGAACAGCGCCGGCGCGAGCGCTTCGATCCGATGCACCGTCACCGCCCGCGCGTAGAAATGCCCGACGTCGTGACCGACGCCGATCGCGATCAGCTCGATCGGCGAGGCGCGCTCGATCCACGCGATCACCGCGCGCAGGTGCTGCTCGAGGAAGCCGGAGCCATTCTCCGACAGCGTCGATTCGTCGAGCGGGACCCCGTCGCTGATCACCAGCAGGATCCGGCGCCGCTCGGGTCGCGCGAGCAGCCGCTCGTGCGCCCACCACAGCGCCTCGCCGTCCACGTTCTCCTTCAGCAGGTCCTCGCGCAGCATCCACCCGAGGTTGCGGCGCGCACGCCGCGACGGTGAGTCCGCGGTCTTGTAGACCAGGTGGCGCACGTCGCTCAGGCGACCCGGTCGCCGCGGGCTGCCGGCGCGCAGCCAGTCTTCGCGCGAGCGCCCGCCGTTCCAGTCCCGGGTCGTGAAGCCGAGGATTTCCACCTTCACGCCGCACCGCTCGAGCGCGCGGCCGACGAAGTCCGCGCACAGCGCGGCGATCACGATCGGGGTCCCGCGCAGGGAGCCGGAGTTGTCGATCAGCAGCGTCACGACCGTGTCCTTGAAGTCGGCGTCGACCGCTTCCTTGTAGATCGATCGCGTGGCCGGATCGGCGATCACGCGGGACAGGCGCTGCGCGTCGAGCACGCCGTCGTCCCGATCGAAGTGCCACTGGCGGCGCTGCCGCGCGAGCAGACGCCGCTCGAGACGGTTCGCGAGCCTCGCCAGCTCGGCGTCGAACGGACGGGCGCGTGCGCGCAGCGCTTCGCCGAGCCGATCGAGTTCGCCCGGATCGGCATCGCGCTCCGGCCACTGCGTCTCGTCGTGCGCGCGGGTGTAGACCCGGTAGTCCGACGCCGGCGATCGACGCATGCCGCGCGGCGGTCGGGGCGGCGGTCGCCGGTCGCTGCGCGTGCTGCGGCGCGCGGGGCGTTGCTCGGCGTCTCCGGCCGCGCTCGCCGCGGTCGCCGGGTCG
>JAJXYU010000267.1 GCA_021780395.1 Pseudomonadota bacterium | reverse complement strand
GACGGGCGGCGGCGCGCGTTCCAGATGGCCCGCGACGAGCGCATCCTCGACGCGGCCGAGCGCGCGGGTCTCGCCCTGCCGTTCTCCTGCCGATCCGGCGTGTGCTCGACCTGCCGCGCGAAGCTCGTCGCGGGCACGGTCGAGATGGACCGCAACCAGGCGCTCGAGGACTGGGAGGTGCAGGCGGGCTTCATCCTGTGCTGTCAGGCACGGCCGACCAGCGCGCGGATCGAGATCAGCTACGACGAGAAGTGAGCCCTGATGCGCTACGAACACATTCTCTACGACGCGTCCGCGGGAATCGCGCGGCTCACGTTGAACCGGCCGGACAAGCTCAACGCGTTCACCACCGCGATGCACGCCGAGGTTCGCGACGCGCTCGCGCGCACTCGCACCGACGGCTCCCGCGTGCTCGTGATCACCGGCGCCGGCCGCGGCTTCTGCGCGGGGCAGGATCTCGCCGACCGCGCGGTCGCGCCAGGCGAACGGCGGGTCGATCTCGGCGAATCGATCGAGAAGAACTATGCGCCGTTGATCCTCGCGCTGCGCGCGCTGCCGATGCCGGTGGTCGCCGCGGTCAACGGCGTCGCGGCGGGCGCCGGCGCGAACATCGCGCTCGCCTGCGACCTCGTGATCGCGGCGCGCAGCGCGAGCTTCATCCAGGCGTTCTCGAAGATCGGCTTGCTGCCGGACTCGGGCGGCACCTGGACCCTGCCGCGCCTGATCGGCAATGCGCGCGCGCTCGGCCTCGCGATGCTCGGCGACAAGCTGAGCGCCGAGGAGGCGGCCGACTGGGGATTGATCTGGCGCGTGGTCGACGACGCCGGGTTCCCGTCCGAGGTGGACGCGCTCGCGGCACGGCTCGCCGCCGCGCCGACCCTGGCGCTCGCGCGCACGAAGACGGCGATCTACGGCGCTTGGGAGCGTTCGCTCGCGGCGCAGCTCGAGGTGGAGCGCAACGCGCAGCGCGAGCTCGGCGTTTCCCTGGACTATGCGGAGGGCGTCGCCGCGTTCGTCGCGAAGCGCCCCCCGCGTTTCGTCGGCCGCTGAACCGCACGCCGGACCCGACGAGCGCACCGCGATGAACGACACGACCCGCCCCGACGCGCAGAGGATCGCCGAGCAGGCCGCCGCCGCGATGTTCGCCGACGACCGCGCGTCCCAGTCACTCGGCATGCGCATCGTCGCGATCGGACCCGACGAATGCCGGATCGCGATGACCGTCCGCGCGGACATGGTCAACGGCGTCGGGACCTGTCACGGTGGGATCCTGTTCACGCTCGCCGACAGCGCGTTCGCCTTTGCCTGCAATTCCGACGGGGCGACCACCGTCGCCGCCGGCGCGAGCATCGATTTCCTGTCGGTCGCGCGCGCTGGCGACGAATTGACCGCGACCGCGCGCGCGCTCTGGCGCGGCCGGCGCGCGGGCCTGTACGATGTCTCGGTGGTCGATCAGCGCGGGGTCCTGGTCGCGACCTTCCGCGGCCGCTCGTACCGGCTCTCGGAGCGCGACCCGCGAAAGAAGGAGACTCCATGACCGATGCCTACATCTGCGACGCGATCCGCACCCCGATCGGCCGTTATGCGGGCGCGCTCGCGTCGGTGCGCACCGACGACCTCGCCGTGGTGCCGCTGCGCGCGTTGATGCAGCGGAACGCGGGCGTCGACTGGGCCGCGGTCGACGACGTGATCCTCGGTTGCGCGAACCAGGCGGGCGAGGACAATCGCAACGTCGCACGGATGGCGGCGCTCCTCGCGGGGCTTCCGAAGGAGATTCCCGGAGTGACCCTGAACCGCCTGTGCGGTTCGGGGCTCGACGCGGTCGCGAGCGCCGCGCGGATGATCCGCACCGGCGAGGCCGATCTCGTCGTCGCCGGCGGGGTCGAGAGCATGAGCCGCGCACCGTACGTGGTCGGCAAGGCCGCGAGCGCGTTCTCGCGCGACGTGCAGATGCACGACACGACGATCGGCTGGCGCTTCGTGAACGCCGTGATGAAGGCGCAGTACGGGGTCGACTCGATGCCCGAGACCGCCGAGAACGTCGCCGCGGATTTCGGGATCGCGCGCGCGGATCAGGACGCGTTCGCGCTGCGCAGCCAGCAGCGCGCGCTGCGCGCCCAGTCGGACGGCACCCTCGCGGCCGAGATCACTCCGGTGACCATTCCAGGCCGCAAGGGCGCGGCGGTCGTGGTCGACCGCGACGAACATCCCCGCGAGACCTCGCTCGAATCGCTCGCGAAGCTCGGCACGCCGTTCCGCGCCGGCGGGAGCGTGACCGCGGGAAACGCGTCCGGTGTCAACGACGGCGCGTGCGCGCTGCTGATCGCGAGCGAGGCGGGCGCGCGCCGCCACGGCCTCGTCCCGCGCGCGCGAGTCCTCGGCGCCGCGGTCGCCGGCGTCGAACCGCGCATCATGGGCATCGGCCCCGTGCCCGCGACGCGCAAGCTCCTCGCGAGGCACGGTCTCACGGTGGACCGCATCGACTTCATCGAACTCAACGAGGCATTCGCCGCGCAGGCCCTCGCGGTGCTGCGGATGCTCGGTCTGCCGGACGACGCAGCGCAGGTGAATCCGAACGGCGGCGCGATCGCGCTCGGGCACCCGCTCGGGATGAGCGGCGCGCGCCTGGCGACGACCGCGACCTACCATCTCGGCCGCACCGGCGCGCGTTATGCGCTGTGCACGATGTGCATCGGGGTCGGGCAGGGCATCGCGTTGCTGCTCGAGCGGGCGCAGTGACTGGCCCGGCGATCCGCGTCCGCGACGAGGGCGGGGTCGGCGTCGTCGAGATCGACCATCCGCCGGTGAACGCGCTCTCGCGGCCGGTGCGCGCGGCGCTGCTCGAGGCGGTCGACCGTCTCGCGGCCGATCCCGTGGTCCGCGCGATCGTGTTCCACGGCGGTGGCCGGCATTTCATCGCCGGCGCCGACGTCCGGGAGTTCGACGACCCGCCCGCGGAGCCGTTCCTGTACGAACTGCTGAATCGCATCGAGGCCCTCGACAAGCCAGTGATCGCGGCGCTGCACGGCACCACGCTCGGCGGCGGCGCGGAACTCGCGCTCGCGTGCCACTACCGGTGCGCGACGCCGGACCTGTCGTTCGGCTTCCCCGAGATCAAGCTCGGGCTGCTACCGGGCGCCGGTGGCACGGTGCGCCTGCCGCGCCTGGTCGGCATCCGCCGCTCCCTCGAACTGATGACGAGCGGCACGCCGATCGGGTACCCGGCCGCGCGCGAGTTCGGCCTGATCGACCACCCGGCAACGGCCGATGCGCTCGCGGACGCGCTCGCGTTCGCGCGCGCATCCATCGCCGCCGGGACGCCCCCGCGCCGCACGACCGACCTCGCGATGCCGGTGCCGGAATCGCCGACGGTGTTCGCCGACGCCCGTGCCGCGCTCTCCGCGGCCGCGCGGCGCGTGCCCGCGAGCGAGGCGATCATCGCGGCGGTCGAGGCCGCGGCCGAGCGGCCGTGGCGCGACGCGCTCCGCTTCGCGCGCGAGCGCTTCGACACGTGTCGCCGCTCGACGGAGTCGCGCGCGCTCCGCCACCTGTTCTTCGCCGAACGCGTGCCGGCGCCCGCGGGCACGGCCCGACCGGTCGCGACCCTCGGGGTCGTCGGCGCCGGCACGATGGGCAGCGGGATCGCGATCGCGGCGGCGAGCGCCGGACTCGAGGTCACGCTGATCGATGCCCAGGACGCCGCGCTCGCGGCCGGCCTCGAGCGTATCGGACGGCACTTCGACGACGCGCACCGCAAGGGGCGG
>JAJXYU010000262.1 GCA_021780395.1 Pseudomonadota bacterium | reverse complement strand
GTCGGCAGGCCCGCGGGCGGATGGTGCGGCATCGCAGGCGATCCCGAGAGCGCCGAGGAGCGCTCGGCTCGCGCACGCGAACGCCGCCTGGTCCGCGACGAGCGACTCCAGGCGCTCGACGGTCGCGCCGGCGCGGCGTTCCAGCTCCTCGCGGACGCGGCCGAGCGTCGCGGCGGCGCTCGTCGGCAACGCCATGCCGGCGAGGCGCTCGCGCAGCCACAGCGGCAGCGCGCGGGCGAGTTCGCTCCCGCGGTCGGGCGACGGCTGGTCCGGCGAGAGGCACGCGAACTCCTCGGCGAGCACGCTCGAGAGGTTGCGCGCAACGCCGGGGAGCGCGCGGGCGCCGAGGATTTCGCAGCGGGCATCCTCGATCGCGTCGTAGAGCGCACGGGCCCGGGGCGCAGAGGGCTGCAGGCGTTGGTGCAATCCGGCATCGTGGTGCGCGAGCCGCAGCGCGAGCCGGTCGGCGCGTCCGCGCAGCCGCATCGCGGTCGCCGCATCGAGCGGCTCCGCCGGCTCCGGGAGTCGCGGCGCCTCGCGATCCGCGGCGCGCGCGGGCGGACCGAACACGATGTCGACGTGCGGACGGCCGGCGAGCGCGCGCGTCGCGTCGGCGAGTGCGCGACGGAATCGATCGACCGGGGGCCGGCGCTCGGGCACGGATGCGTCGCGGCGTCAGATCACCGGGATCTGCGCGGCGTTCTCGGGGAGATCGGTGTCGAAGGCGCGCTGGAAGAACTCCGCGACCGTCGCGCGCTCCGGCGCGTCGCATTTGTTCAGGAACGTCATCCGGAACGCGAGGCCGACGTCGCCGAAGATCCGGGCATTCTCCGCCCACGCGATCACCGTGCGTGGACTCATCACCGTCGACAGGTCGCCGTTGATGAAGGCGTTGCGGGTCAGCGCGGCGACGCGCACCATCGCGCTCACCGTTCGGCGGCCCGCGTCGCTGTCGAACCCTCCCACCTTCGCGAGCACGATCGCGGCCTCGGCGTCGTGATCGAGGTAGTTCAAGGTCGTCACGATCGACCAGCGGTCCATCTGCCCCTGGTTGATCGGCTGCGTGCCGTGATAGAGCCCGGTCGCATCGCCGAGCCCGATCGTGTTCGCGGTCGCGAACAGCCGGAAGCTCGGGTGCGGATCGAGCACGCGGTTCTGATCGAGCAGGGTGAAGCGGCCGTTCGCCTCGAGCACGCGCTGGATCACGAACATCACGTCCGGCCGGCCCGCATCGTATTCGTCGAACACCAGCGCGATCGCGCGCTGCAGCGCCCAGGGCAGGAGCCCTTCGCGGAATTCCGTGACCTGCTTGCCCTCGCGCAGCACGATCGCGTCGCGACCGACGAGGTCGGTCCGGCTGACGTGCCCGTCGAGGTTCACGCGGATCAGCGGCCAATTGAGCACCGCGGCGACCTGTTCGAGGTGCGTCGACTTCCCGGTGCCGTGATAGCCCTGGATCATCACCCGGCGGTTGAATGCGAAGCCCGCGAGCACCGCGAGCGTGGTCTCGGGATCGAACCGGTAGGCCTCGTCACGCCGCGGAACGTATTCGCTCGGACGAGAGAACGCGGGCACCGGCATGTCGCTCGCGACGCCGAACTCACGCGCCGAGATCCGCGTGTCCGGGGTCGCAACCAGGAGATCGTCGGCGGTGGTCACCGAAAACTTGTATACTGTCCACAATAAACCTGTCAAGGGCGCACGGGCCGGATCCGGTCCGGCCGCCGCGGACGGGACGCTTCGATCGTGAGAACCCACGGAGGTCGACGTGCGCCTGAGGGACATTCCCGCCAATCCTGCCCTGATCCGCGGGTCGCGCCCGCTGCCGCGGTCGATCGGCGTGATCGGCGCCGGGACCATCGGCCCGGACATCGCGTATTACCTGGCGAGCGAGATCCCGGGACTGCGGCTCGTGCTCGTCGACATTGCGCCGGAGGCGCTCGCGCGCGCACAGGAACGGATATCCGCGTACGCGGACAAGGGCGTGCAACGCCGCAAGCTCTCCGCGGAGCGTGCCGCGTCGATTCGCGCCGGTCTCGCGCCGACGACCGATTATGCCGAGCTCGCGGGCTGCGACTGGGTGATCGAGGCCGCGACCGAGGATCTGGCGGTCAAGCGGCGGATCTTCGCCGCGGTCGAAGCGGTGGTCGCCCCGTCGGCCTATCTGTCCTCCAACACGAGCTCGCTGCCGGCGAGCCGCCTGTTCGCACAGCTTGCGCATCCCGAGCGCGCGACCGTGACCCATTTCTTCGCGCCGGCGTTCCAGAATCCGATCGTCGAGGTGATCGACTGGGAGCGTGCCGCCGACTCCACGATCGCGTGGTTTCGCGCGTTGTTCGCGGCGACCGGCAAGGTGCCGCTGGTCACGCGCGACGCCGTGTGCTTCATGCTCGATCGGGTCTTCGACAACTGGTGCAACGAAGCGGCGTTACTGCTCGACCGAGCGGACGCGGCGCAGATCGACCGGGTCGCCGGCGAGTTCGTGCACGCCGGGCCGTTCTTCGTGCTGAACCTCGCGAACGGCAATCCGATCATCGTCGAGACCAATACGCTGCAGGCCGAGGAGGAGGGCGAGCACTACCGGCCGGCGCGGATCTTCTCGTCGGTCGATCGCTGGAAGCTCCCGGCGCGCGGCGCGGCGGTGCCCGCGATCGACGACGCGCGGCGGTCCTCGATCCGCGATCGGCTGCTCGGAATCCTCTATTCCCAGGCGGCCGACATCCTGGATCGGCAGATCGGTCGGCCGGCGGATCTGGAACTTGGTTGCCGGCTCGCCTTCGGCCTGAAGCGCGGGCCGCTCGAACTCATGCGGCAGGCCGGCGCGCCGGAGGTGGATCGGATCCTCGGACGCCTCGCCGCGGAGCGGCCGGGCATGCCGCGACGCACGCGACCGTTCGCCGGGTACGTCGACTTTCGCCGCGACGTGCTGGTCGACGAGGTCGACGGCGTCTGCGTGATCACCTTGCGTCGCCCGGACGCGCTGAACGCGCTGCACGACGCACTCAACGACGAGATCCTGTCGGTGCTGACCGAGCGCGCGGACGATCCGGCCACGAAGGGCTTCGTGATCACGGGCTACGGTTCGCGAGCGTTCTGCGCCGGCGCGGACATCGGCCGCTTTCCGGCGATGCTCGGCGACGCGGCCGCGTCGCGGGACTACGCGCGCGCGTGCTCGCGACTGCTGGTCGCGCTCGATCGGGCGAAGAAGCCGGTCGTCGCCGCGCTGAATGGCCTCGCGTTCGGCGGTGGGCTCGAGCTGGCGCTGCGCTGTCACGCGATCGTCGGGGTTCGTGGCGCGACCCTGCAGTTTCCCGAGATCGGGCTCGGCATCGTCCCGGGGATCGGCGGCCTCGCGGTGCCCTACCGGCGCTGGCCGCAGGCGGCGGAGCTCTTTCACCGGATGCTGCGCACCGCGGCGCGCGTCGACGTCGAGACCGCGGCGCGCCATGGCGTGCTCGAGCGGTGCGAGGACCCCGCGGCGCTGATCCCGACCGCGGTCGCGCGGGTGCTGGCGCTCGTCGGGCGGGTTCCGGTGCCGGTGGACGGTCCCGTGGGGATCGTCGCGCCGGCCGCGGCGCCGGCGATCGCTGCCGACGGTGCCCCGCTCAGCGCCGCCGTGCGCGCGATCGTCGATCAGGCGATCGTCGCCGCCGCGGCCGCGCCCTCGTGGACCGACGCGCTCGAAGTCGGTTATGCGGCGTTCGGCGCGAGCGCGTGCACCGCGGCGGCCCGCGAGGGGATCAGCGCGTTCGCGGAGCGGCGCGCGCCGGATTTC
>JAJXYU010000202.1 GCA_021780395.1 Pseudomonadota bacterium | reverse complement strand
GCGGACCTGGCGCGCCGATCTCAGCGAACACTATGCCGGATCGCAGTACGTCTATGAATACAACGCGGGGATCCCGGGCGCGGAGACGATCCCGAGTTACGCGGTGATGAACTTCACCGTTCGCGACACCTTGCCGCTGCATTGGGGCATGCTCAAGGATCTGAAGCTCGCGTTGCACGTCGACAACGTGTTGAACCGGCATTACTACACGTTCGGTTACGGCGACACGACCTACGCGGGGACGCCGTTCGTGCGGGCGATCTACGAAGAGCCGGCTGCGTTCTTCGGGACGATCGCGGTCGACTTCTGAGTCGATTCGTTCCGCGAGGGAGGCGCGGGGGAGCGCTCGGCGTGCCGCCGCGCACAGCGGCTAGGCGGCACACCGTCCGCTCGGTACACTCGTTGGCGTGTCGGGGCCGACGGACCCGACCCTGCGGCACGCCGGCAAGCCGGCGCAGCTGATCAGCCTGCCGCACGAGGATCACTGGCTCTCGCACAGTGCGACCCGTGAGAAGATGCTCGAGGCGATCGTGAATTTCCTCGAGCGCAACGATCCGCCGGGTTGAGGTGTCGAGCCGGTTTTCCGGCGGAGCAGGCATCGTGGGTGAGGCCGCGAATCCTTTGACGTCTGCGCGGCCTCTCTAGAAAGCAGCCGTGGTTCGCGGCGCGTCCACGGGCGGGATTGGAACCACCGATGATCTCGAAGTCCACGTTCGGCAAAGTGCTTCTGCTGGCGATCATTGTCGGCGCGCTGCTCGTGTCCATGCGCATCGGCTTGCACGGCTCCGGCGCGCTCGGCGAGGTCCGTTCGCATTTGCGCACCCTCGGTGGACTGCAGGCCGCGCACCCGGTCCTGCTGGCGCTCGGCTTCTTCGCCGCCTACGTGCTTGCCGCGGCGGCGTCGCTGCCGATCGCGACGGCGTTGACGCTGCTCGCCGGCGCGGTGTTCGGTGTCCTCGAAGGCACCGTGATCGTGTCCTTTGCGTCGAGTCTCGGGGCGCTGCTCGCGTTCCTGGCCGCACGGCATGTGTTTCGAGACGCCGCCGCTCGGCGATTCGGAGCGCACTTGCAGGCGATCGATCGGGGGCTCGCGCGGGAAGGTGGGGTGTACCTGTTCGGCCTGCGGATGGTGCCGGTGATCCCGTTCTTCGCGGTGAACCTCGCGATGGGCCTGACCACGATGGCCCCCGGCACGTTTTATTGGGTGAGCCAGGTGGGGATGTTCCCCGCAACCCTGCTCTACGTGAACGCCGGTACCCGGCTCGCGAGTCTCGACGGACTCCACGGGATCGTCTCGCCCGCCGTGGCCGGATCGCTCGCGTTGCTCGGCGTCTTCCCGTGGGTCGCTCGTCATCTCGCCGGCCGCCTGAAGGCGCGCCGGTCGCAGGGACCGTGGCCGCGCCCGAAGCGGTTCGACCGCAATCTGGTCGTGATCGGTGCGGGTTCGGCCGGGCTGGTGAGCGCGTACATCGCCGCGGCGGTGCGCGCGAAGGTCACGTTGATCGAAGGGCGGCGCATGGGCGGGGATTGCCTGAACACCGGCTGCGTTCCCTCGAAGGCGCTGATTCACGCCGCACGGGTCGTCGCGACCGCGCGGGCGGGAGCGGCGGCCGGGGTCGACTGCGGGGACCCGCGGGTCGATTTTCGAGCGGTGATGAGCGGCGTGCACGAGGCGATTTCGCAGGTCGCGCCGCACGACTCGGTCGAACGCTACCGCGAACTCGGCGTCGACGTCCGCCGCGGTCGTGCGACGATCCGGTCGCCGTGGGTCGTCGAGGTCGACGGGCAGATGATCACGACCCGCGCGATCATCGTCGCGACCGGCGCCGAACCGGTCGTGCCGGATCTGCCGGGTCTCGGGCCCGACGATTACCTCACGTCGGAGTCGCTCTGGTCGCTGCAGTCCCTGCCGCCACGACTCGTCGTGCTGGGCGCGGGTCCGGTCGGTTGCGAACTCGCCCAGGCGTTCGCCCGCCTCGGGTCTCGCGTCACGCTGCTGCAGCGGGGAACCCACGTGCTCAGCCGCGAGGATCCGGTGGTCGGGGACTTCGTCCGTGCCCGGCTCGAGGCCGACGGGGTCGACGTGCGCACCGGCAGTCGGCCGGTCCGGATCGAGCGCAGCGCCACGGGCCGGGCGCTCGTGGTGGCGGGGCCGGGCGGAGAGGTGCGCCTGCCGTACGATCAGTTGTTGATCGCGCTCGGCCGGCGGCCTCGCACGAGCGGATTCGGTCTCGAGGCCCTCGGGATCACCTCGGCGCCGACGATCGAGACCGATGAGTACCTCGCCACCTTGCATCCGAACATCTACGCCTGCGGCGACGTCGCCGGGCCTCATCAATTCACGCACGCGGCGGCTCATCAAGCCTGGTATGCGGCGGTGAATGCGCTGTTCGGCGGCGTGCGACGTTTCCGGGTGGACTATGCGGTGATGCCCGCGGTGACCTTCGTCGATCCGGAGGTGGCCCGGGTCGGCCACAACGAGGCGAGCGCACGGCAGGCGGGTGTCCCCTACGAGCTCACCGTGTACGATCTGGCGGACCTCGACCGGGCGATCGCGGAACGACAGGCGACCGGCTTCGTCCGCGTGCTGACCGTGCCCGGCAAGGACCGGATACTCGGCGTGACCATCGTCGGACGGGGGGCCGGCGAGTGGCTCGCCGAATTCACGCTCGCGATGCGCGAGGGACTCGGGCTCGGCCGGATCCTGCGGACGATCCACCCATACCCGACCTGGTCGGAGGCGAACAAGTACGCCGCCGGTGTCTGGCGCAAGGCTCACGCGCCCGAGCGGGTCCTGCGCATGATGCAGCGTTATCACGCATGGCGGCGGCGCGCTTGATCCGGCGCCCGCCGCGGCGCGCGCGCGGCGTCGCGATCGCCGCGGCGATCCTCGCGTGCGCGACGCTCGGCGCTTGCACGCGCACGCGCCCGGTGAACGCACCGTCGCCGCCGTTGCCCGCGTCCTGGGCGGGCATCGTCGCGGCCGCCCGCGGCCAGACCGTGACGATCGCGATGTGGCGCGGGGATCCGGCGGTGAATGCCTACCTGCAGCGCGTGATCGCGCCGGCGCTGCAACGTTCGCGCGACATCCGATTGCGCTTCGTCCCGGCCCAGGGCGAGCAGATCGTCAGTGCGCTGATGACCGAGATCGAGGCGCACCGGCGCCCGAGCGGGTACGACATCGTGTGGATCAACGGCGAAACGTTCTACCAGCTGCGCGAGATCCATGCGCTGTTCGGACCGTTCACCGCGCGCCTGCCGAACGCGCGCTTCATCGACTGGCGCAACCCCTATATCTCGCGGGATTTCCAGCAACCGATCGCGGGTTACGAGTGCCCCTGGGGCAATGCGCAGTTGCTGATGATCACCGACTCGCGGCGGGTGCCGCGGCCGCCGACGGACCCGGCGAGCCTCGCCGCGTGGATCCATCGCCATCCCGGCCGGTTCACGTTCGACACGAGCTTCACCGGCCTCAGTTTCCTGAAGTCGCTGATGTACGCGTTCGCGGCGAATCCGGCACAATTACAGGGTCCGTTCGACGAGGCGCGCTACCTTCGCCTGCGGGATGCGGTGTTCGCATGGATCCGGTCGGTGCGCCCGGACCTGTGGCGGCATGGCGCGACGTTTCCGCGGAGCACCGCGCAGCTCGACCAGCTGTTTGCCGATGGCGAAGTCGATTTCACGATGAGCTTCACCGACGGCGAGGTCGATCACCGGGTCGCGACGGGCGCTTTCCCGCCGACGGCGGAGGGGTTCTCTCTGCGTAGCGGAATGATCCAGAACAGTCACTACCTTGGAATCGTCGCCCGCTCGGCCCACGTTGCCGCGGCGATGGTGGTGATCAACGAGCTGATCTCGCCGTGGGCGCAATGGCGCAAGCTCGACCCCGCGGTCTGGGGTGACGGCACCGTGCTCGACGTCGGACGGCTGCCGCCGCGGTGGCGGGCACGGTTCGCCGCGGCCGCGCGGCGCACGCACGCGCCGTCGCGAGCCGCGCTGCAGGCGTTCGCGCGACCTGAGCCCTCCGCGTCGCTGATGATCGCGTTGTCGAGGGACTTCCGCCGCGATGTGCTCGAGCACTGAGGGCCCGCGATGGCTGCGCCGCGGGCGCGGCGGTCGTGCCGGGAGCACCAGCGCCGTGGTGGTCTGGGCGCTCGTCGGGGGTCCAATGCTCCTCGGCGTCTCGTTCATGGCCGCCTACAGCCTCGGGCTTGCGGGACTGCTCGCCCACGGCCTGAGTTTCACGGCATGGGCCGCGGTGCTCCGCGATCGCGTGACCTGGATCAGCCTGGGATTCTCCCTCTGGGTCGGCGCCGCGAGTCTCGGCGCGTCGATCGTCGGCGCGCTGCTCGTGCTCGCTTTGCGCCCGGCCGCAGCGATGGCGGGCGAGGCCGTGGGCGTCACGCCGTGGTTCCTGCCGATCGCGGTGCCGCCGATGGTCGCGGGTCTGACCGCGGTGCTCTGGCTCGGCAACGCGGGTGAACTCGCGCGCTGGGCCTACGCGCTCGGCTGGATCCGTCGGCCGGCCGAGTTTCCATCGCCGCTCTACTCGCGCGACGGCCTCGGGATCATCGTCACCCAGACCGCCTTGGTGCTGCCGTTCCTGGTCGTGTTGTTCGGCCGACTGGCGCGGCTGCACCGGGTCGGGGAGCTCGTCGAGGCCGCCCGGACGCTCGGCGCGTCACCAGTCGGTGCGTGGCGGCGCGTCGGGACGCCCCTGGTGCTGCGAGCGGCGGCGCCGACGCTCGGCGTCTACTTTCTCGCGCTCAGCGGCGCGTTCGAGATTCCGCTGCTCGTCGGCGCATCCTACCCGACGATGCTGTCGATCCGGGTCGTGCAACTGTTCGGTCAATTCGACCTGTCGACCCGCCCGCAGGCCTACGCGGTCGCGTTGCTCTACACCCTCGTGGTCGCGGCGTGCTCGGCCATCGTGCTGCGGGCGCGCCCCCGCGCGGCCCGATCGGAGGGCGCCTGATGCGCCGGGCGGCGGGCATCGCCCTCTGGGCGGCATTTCTCGCGCCGGTGGCGTTGCTGCTCGGCTGGTCGTTCGCCTGGCGGTGGCCTTGGCCCGCGCCGCTGCCGGAGCGTTGGCAGGCATCGGCCTGGACCGGTCTCGCCGCGACCGGAGGGCTGGGCGCGGCCGCGCTGCGTTCGCTCGGCATCGCGGGCGCGGTTGCGCTCGTCGCGACCAGCCTCGGCTTCGTCACGAGCCGCAGCGCCGTCGAGGCGCGGTCCGGCGTGGCGCTCCGCTGGCTGTTGCACCTGCCGTTCGCGTTGTCACCGGTGGTGCTCGGGGTCGGCCTCGAGTACTCGTTCCTGCGCGCGGGACTCGCGGGACACATGGTCGGTGTCGCGCTCGCGCAAGGCATTCTCGCGTACGCGTATGCGGTGATCCTGTTCTGCGGGCTGTGGAACGCGCGAACCCGAGCCTATCTGGACGGCGCGGCGACGCTCGGCGCCACGCCCCGACAAGCGTGGATCCGCGTGCTCCTGCCGATCGCTCGACCGCTGGTGGTCCTGTGCCTGGTGCAGACCTTTCTGATCTCGTGGTTCGATTACGCGCTGGTGCTGCTGATCGGCGAAGGACGCGTGGCGACCTTGACCACGAGTCTGTACCAATTCCTGCTCGCCGGCGATCTGCGCCTGGCCGCCGCGAGCGGGTTGATCCTGTTGCTGCCACCGGTGATCGCGCTGGCCGTGCGGGCGCAACGGCGACCTCCAACATTCGCGGGCGAATGGGACCTTTGAGATGACGGGCCCTGTGTCACCCCAGGGATTGCGCGTGACCGGCCTCGCGGTGAGGCTCGGCGGTCGGACGATCCTGCGCGACGTCGAATTCACGGTCGGCCACCGCTCGACCCTCGCGGTGATCGGAGCGTCCGGCAGCGGCAAGACGAGCCTGTTGCGCGTGCTCGCGGGGCTCGGCGACGCCGCGGCGGGATGCATCGAAGTCGACCGCCGGCGGGTCGACCGGCTGCCGGCGCATCGCCGTGGCATCGTCTACCTCAACCAGGAGCCGCTGCTCTTCCCGCACCTCGACGTGCGCGCGAACCTCGCGTTCGGCCTGCGGCTTCGCTCCCGCGACGCCGCCCGGGTCGCCGCGATGGTCGATCCCCTGATCGAGGCGCTCGGCCTGCAGGGCCTCGAGCGGCGCGATCCGTTGACGCTCTCCGGCGGCGAGCGCCAGCGGGTCGCATTCGGTCGTGCGCTCGCGGTGGAGCCCGCGGTCCTGCTGCTCGACGAGCCGTTCGCGAGCCTCGATCCGGCGACCCGTCTCGCGATGCAGGCGCTGTTCCGGCAGGTCGCCCGAAGCCGGGGGATCACCGCGATCTTCGTCACGCACGATCTCAAGGAATGCCTGCGTGTCGGCGACCAGTTCGCGGCGATCCGCGACGGCGGCTGCCGGCTCTATGAGGACCGTCCCGCGTTTTGCGCCGATCCCGCCAACGGGGTCGCCGCGGAGGTCGCGTTCTGGAGTGCCGCGGCCGACGCGTCGGGGCCGGACTGACCGCGTCCGCGGACGCCGGGACGCCGGGCGCTCACCGGGCGAGCAGTCGGACGGCGTGGCGCAGGCGCTGTGCCATCGTGATCACGATCACCGCGATGAACAGCGCGGTCCACCATGCGAGCCGGCGCTGATCCGCGATCATCGCGGTGAGACACAGGAACGCCTCGGTGCGTTCGCCGAGACCGGGCGCGTAATGGAACGATTTCACCGACCGGTTGAGCACCGCGGCCGCGATCGACAGGAACAGGGACATCGCGATCGCGATCGCGCCCACGAGCAGCAGCAGTTCGAACCGCAGCGCGGGGTGCCGCCACGCGAGCGCCGCGATCACCGTGGTCTCGACGACCCGATCGAAGGTGATGTCGAGGATCGCACCGATCGGCGTGCTCGCGGTCAGGCGCGCGAGCGTGCCGTCGACCGCGTCGAGCGTGCCCGAGACCCACAGCAGGACGATCGCCACACCGGGGTGGCCGCGTGCGACACCGGCCGCGGCGCCGAGCCCGACCAGCAGCGCGGTCGACGAGACCGCGTTCGCGGAGACCCCCAGTCGTCGCAGCGCGAGCGCGGCATGACGGAACATCGGTTCGACGAAACGGCGCGCCTGGCTGTCGAGCATCTGACGGCGGTCTCCGTGGGATCGAGGTCTGCGGGGTTGCCGGGGCCGTCCGGGTTCAGCGCAGGGGTTGGATCAGCAGCGCCGGCAAGCGTTGCTCGGCCGGCGAACGGAACTCGCGCAGTCCGAGCCGGATCCGCGCGGGCGGCTGTGAAGCGCGCGCGAGGTACGTGCCGAACAGGCGGTCCCAGACGGAGAACTGGAAGCCGAAATTGCGGTCGTGCTCGGTACGTTCCACCGAATGGTGGATCTTGTGCATGTCCGGGGTGACGAACAGTGCGCGCAACGCGTCGTCCACCGCGACGGGGAACGCGAGGTTCGCATGGGTGAACAGCGCGAACGCGCTCAATGCGGTTTCGAACGCGATCACGGCGGGCAGAGAGACGCCGAGCAGCAGCACGACGCCGATCTTGAACGCCATCGAGAGCAGGATCTCGAGCGGGTGGAACCGCACCGCTGAACTCACGTCGAGCGCGAGATCGGTATGGTGCAGCCGGTGGAGCCGCCACAACACCGGAACTCGGTGCGACACCAGGTGCTGCGCATAGACGGCGAGATCCAGGACCACGAAGCCGCACGCCGCGCCGAGCGCCGGTGAAGCGCCCAGGAATTGCAAAAGGCCCGTGTGATGCATCGCGCTCCAGCGCGCCGCATCGACCGCGACCCAGGGCATCAGCAGGCGGACCGCGACGACGTTGGCCGCGCCGAGCACGAAGTTCACCGGCCAGCGACGGCGGCGATCGGGGGCCGCCGGGTTCCGCGGCCAGCGCCACTCGGCGATCGCGAGGATCGCGACGAGCCCCGTGAAGGTGCCGGCCCTGAGAAGCGCTTCGTTCATCGACGGCTCGCGCCGATCGGGGTCGGGCTCAATCGAAGACCAATACGCGCCCGTGCCGCGGATCGCACACGAATGCCCGTCCGGTCGGGGCGACGGCGACGCAATGCGCGCCGTGAGCGGTGCGATGGACCGCCTCGAGCGTCGGGTGCCCCTGCGGATCGACGTGCAGCGTGGTCATCGTGGCGCTGCGCGCGCCGGGCGCATACACCCGGTGCCGCGACGCGTCGTACGCGATGATGTCGACGCCGCGGCCGGTCGTGGCCGTTCCGAGCACCCGCCCTCCATGACCGGCATCGAGCACGCTGACCTTTCCTTCGGCGCAACCGACGAACAGGAAGCGCGACTGCGCATCCCACGCGAGTCCGCGCGGCCCCTCGCATCCGTCGGGCCAGCGCGCCTCGATGCGTCGGTCCGCCACGCCGATCACGAGCGTGTCGCGTTTCCAGAGATTCGTGTACGCGATCCCGCGTTTGGCGTCGATGATCAGCGACTCGGGGCCGCCCGGGACCGGGATCGTCGCGACGCGCCGCAACGTCGGACGGGGTGAGAAGTCGACGCCGAAGATCTCGATCTGCCGGGCGCCGGGCTCGGTGACCCAGAGTTCGCGCGCGATCGGATCGTAGCGAAGGTAGTCCGGACCGCCGCTCAACGGAACGCGACCGAGCACCGCATGTCCGCGCGGATCGACGATCACGACCTGATGGGTGTCCCGGTCGCTCGCGAACAGGAAACCGTGGGCGTATGTGGCGGAGGTCGTGCCCTCACCGTGGCCCCGGGCGGTGCGCCGCGGCGTGCTGATTCCCGGAATCAGGGTCAGGGCGAGCGACTGCGGATCGATCAGCGCGAGCGCCCCGGTCTGTCCCGCCGGGACGACGATACGGTGGAGCTCGGGGACGTAGCCCATGTCATCGAAACCGATCCCGTGGGCGCCGCCGGGAATCGCGACGATGTGCGACGGCGCACCGGGCGCGCCGCTCGACGCGCCCGTCGCCGCACTCGATGCGCCCTGCGCCGCCAACAGTCCGCCGACGACGAGGATCGCGACCGCCAACCGAGTCCCTGCCCATCCGCGCTGTCGCATGGCGATGCTCCCGAGTCCGATCGTGTGCCCCTGCGGGCGTGCCGGCGACATTATAGGGCTTCAGCGAACGTTCGGGATCCGCACGATGCTGCCCCTCGCGAGCGGATCGTTCGGATCCTTCACCACCGTCACGTACAGGTCCTTCTCGCCGGGCCCGAACGCGACATTCGTGGTGCCGTCACCCGCGGCGATGTCGAAGACATGCAGGAGCTTGCCGCCCGGGGAGATCTTCAGGACCTTGCCGCCCATCCATTGGGCGACGTACAGGTTGCCGTGCCGGCCGACCTTCATGCTGTCCGGTCCGATCCACCAGGCGTTGACCTTGTTCGGCACCAGGACGTAGAGCAGCGCGAAGTTCGCGCGGTGGCTGAGCGTGCCGTCGGGATTCACGGTGAACTTCAGGATGCAGTCGCCGACGGTTTCGTCGACGTAGAGCGTCTTCTGGTCGGGCGATATGCCGATCCCGTTCGCGTAGTCCAGGTCGGTCGCGACCTGGACCCACTGCCGGGCGCCGGGCGCGAGATAGAGGATCTTGCCGGTCACGCCCGCGGGAACGGCCTTGTACGTGCCGAACACCGTCGCGTACGCGCCGCCGTTCGCGGTGACCATCAAGTCGTTGATCCCGCCGATGAACTTGCGTCCCTTGTCGTCCGCGTCCCAGCGCCGCAAGATCTTGCCGTTCATGTCGACCTCGAGGATCGCGCCCCGTTCGGCGGTGCACGCGAGCAGGAAGGTGTGCTGCTTCGTGAGCGCGAGACCGTTTTGGTTGCAGCCGGGGATATGGTTCAGCACGGTGCTCTCGTGCCCGTTCCATCGTGACAGCGTGTTCGAGACCCAGCCGACGTAATAGAGGTTGCCGTCGACGTACAGCGGACCCTCGGGACCCCGCACGTTGCGAACGACCGTGACTTCGGTCGCGCGTACCGATGCGGCGCAGAGCAGCGCGAACGCGGCGAGAACGACCTTGCGGGTGGCTTTCATGATTCGATCTCCTCGATCGGGGCGGTTGCAGGGGCCCGGGCCGGGGTCGGCTCAGGGCAGGAGCACGATCGGTCCGGCGGAGCGCCGAGACTCGAGCAGGGCGTGCGCCTCCGCCGCGCGCGCCAGGGGTATGCGCGTGATCGTCGGCGCGCGCAGGATGCCGCGTTCGATCGCGCCGAACACCTCCGCGGCCATCGCGTCGAGCGCGGCGCGTTCGCGAATGTAGTGGAACACCATCGGACGCACCACGCCGTTCGAGCGGTTCGCGAGCAGCGACGGGCTGAACGGCGCGACCGGACCCGAGGATTGGCCGAAGTTCACGAGCAGTCCCTGGTACGCGAGGCATTGGAGCGATCCCAGGAACGTCGCGGCGCCGACCGAGTCGTACGCGACGTCGACGCCGCGGCCCCCGGTCAGTTGGGCGACGCGCTCGACGAAGTTCTCCTCGCGATAATTGATCAGCTGATCCGCCCCGCAGTCGCGCGCGATCGCGAGCTTCTCGGCCGAGCCCGCGGTCGCGATCACGGTCGCGCCGAGATGCTTCGCCCAGCGGACCAGCGGCTGGCCGACGCCGCCCGCGGCCGCGTGGATCAACACGGTCTCCCCGGCGTGCACGCGATGCACCGATCGCAGCAGCATCGAGGCGGTGAAACCCTTGATCGTCAGGCTCGCCGCGACGTCGTCGGCGACGCCCGGCGGCAGTCGCACCGCGAGCCGCGCAGGCAGCACGCGCGCCTCGGAGTACGCCCCGTAGGTCGCGTCGATGTAGGTGATCCGGTCGCCGATCGCGAGTCCCGTGACGCCGTCGCCGAGTCGTTCGACGACCCCGGCCGCTTCGATCCCCGGGATCCCCGGCAGCCGGAGCGTCTGGTAGAGCCCGGAGCGCACGTAGGTATCGTGGAAATTCACGCCGATCGCGGTATGGCGGACCAAGACCTCCCCGGGTCCCGGCGTGCCGACCGGCACGGACTCCCAGACGAGTTTTTCCGGTCCGCCGGCCTCGTGGATCACGATCGCTCGAGTCGTGTCGGTCATGGAATTGGATCCTCGATGGAGGCGATCTCCTTCGTCCATCCGAAGGGGTCCGGCGCGCGTCGCTCTTGAATCGCGAGCAGCGATTCGCGCAGGCGCTTCGCGACCCCGTCGACGATCGGTGGCGAATGATGCCGCCCGTCGCTCTCCCAGAGCGACTCGATCGGGCTCACGATCGCCGCGGTCCCGCACGCGAACACCTCGGTGCACGCACCGCTGCGGATCCCGTCGATGATCTCGTCGATCGCGATGCGCCGCTCGTGAACCGCGTAGCCCAGGCTTCGCGCCAGCAGGATCAACGAGTCCCGGGTGACTCCGGGCAGGATCGTGCCGTCGAGCTCGGGCGTGTGCAGCTCGCCATCGATCACCACGAACACGTTCATCCCGGAGAGTTCCTGGACGTCGCGATGGTGCGCGGCATCGAGCCACAGCGCCACGGTGCAGCCCCGGTTCACCGCCGCCGTGGAGGCGCGCAGCGAGGCGGCGTAGTTCGCCGCCGCCTTGGCTTCGCCGATGCCACCCGGCGCCGCGCGCACGTCGGCACGCTCGATCGTCACCTTCAGCGCGCCGGAGGCGTACGATTCGACCGGGTTCGCGATCACCATGAAGCGGAACGTGGAGGAGTTCTTCAGCAGGTAGCTGTTCTCGGTGCCGAACAGGAACGGGCGCAGATAGAGCGACCGCCCGGACTGCGACGGAATGAAGTCGCTGCACGTGCCGGCCACGGCCTCGATGCCCTCGAAGAACAAGGATTCCGGCACGACGGGCATCGACATCCGGACGGCCGAGCGCGCCAGCCGGCGGCAGTTCTCGCCGGGCCGGAACAAGTTCGGCCGTTCCCGCCCGACGCGGTACGCCTTGAGCCCCTCGAACACCAGTTCGGCATACTGCAGCGCGCGCGACCCCGGCCATAGCTCGATCGGCCTGTACGGCAGGAGCTGTCCCCGGCTCCAGACGCCGTCGCGCCAGGTCGCGCTGTACATCACCGGTGCGTTCACGAGCCCGAAGCCGAGCCGCTCCGGCAGGGTGAATCCCCGAAGCGCGGCGGCAATGCCCGGATCGACGTCGTAGGTGCGCATTCAGCCCCGCAGATACGCGTCGGTGCCGGTCAACCAGTCCTCGCGCGGCGGCGAGAACACGTCCACGTCGAGCGTGTCCTCGAGCGCGAGCGCCCGGTGGGGCAGGTTCGAGGGGATCACGATCACTTCGCCGGCGCGCACCGTGATCTCGGAGTCGCCTTCCGGTCCGAACCAGAAGTGCAGCGCGCCCGACAGGATGTACGTCAGTTGCTCGTTGTGATGCGAGTGGCGGGGCACCTCGTCACCCTTCTTCAGATGGACGTGCGCGATCATCATGCGTTCACCGCTGATGAGTTTGCGGGTGATGCCCCCCTTCAAGGGCTCGGCGGGCAGATCGTCCCAGCGGTAGTGCGGGACCCGGGTCTTGCTCGGTAACGTGCTCATCGCGCGCCTGCGCCGGAGTCGCCGCGGGGAACGATCGCGACCACGCGCGCGGGAAAGCCCGTGCCGTGCTCGGGCTTCGGGAACGACACCATCACGAGCGCGCCGGCGTCCGGAACCCGGTCCAGGTGCGCGAGCACCTCGATCTGGTAGTGATTGGTGCCGAGCACGTAGGACTCCAGCGAGTAGTCGTCCTTCGACGCGCCGAGACCGCCGTCGGTATCGGTGGTCTCGTGACCGATCGCGGTGACGTGCCGCTGCGTGAACAGGAACTTCAGCACCGGCAGGCTCCACCGGGGGTAGTGCGCCACGCCGTGCGCATCCCTATTCTGCATCGCGGCCTGGCTCGGCCAGCGCTTCGACCAGTCGGTGCGCATCGCGACGAACGAGTGCGGCGGGATCCTGCCGTAACGGTGCTCCCAGGCGCGCACGTCGCCCATCGTGATCGCATAATCCGGATCCTTCGCGACCTTCTGGTGCACGTCGATCACCACGAGCGGCATCAGCATCTGGTCCACCGGGATCTGATCGACCGTCCGCAGACCGTGGTGGAAGTGCGCCGGCGCATCGACGTGGGTCCCCCACTGGCCGACGTGACAATACTCGTCGACGTGGAAGCCGTCCTTGCGGATGGTGTACAGCGTGCGCACGGTCATCGGTCCGAAGCCCTTCCAGTGCGGCGTGTCGGGCCCGAACGTGTGCGTCAGGTCCACGTAGCGGGCGCCGGCGAGAAAGCGGCGATAGATCGACCACAACGGAAACGCCGGCGCGTGCGCCGCCGATGCCGCCGGCCGCGCGGGCGTGGGCGTCGCGGCCGCGTGGGCGGCGAACGGCAGGGCGAACACGGCGACGAGGGCGCCGCTCACGAAGCGGGTGCGAAGGCGAAGTCGAAGATCGTTCATGTCACTCTCCTCCGAATTTGAAGCTCCACTGCGTGCCGATCGTCATCGGCTGCAGGGTCGAGATCCGCGTCAGCGGTCCGATGTTGAAACTGAAGCTCGTGTTGTTCGCGGAAACCCAGGGTACCTTGTTCGTCAGGTTCGTGATGAAGAACGCGCCCGTCCAGCGCTTCGCGGCGAGCGTGACCCGCAGGTTCGCCATCGCGTAGCCCGGCAACTGGATCACCGAGTAGGCCTCGTCCCACGACGAGCCGGTGTAGGTGCCGTCGAGACGCACGGTCAAGGTCTTGTCGGCGACCGGTATCGAATAATCCAGCGATGCGCTCCCGGTCTCCTTCGGCACGTTCAGGATCGGAATGCTGTTGCAGGGCCCGCCGACCGGGCAGCTCGGGAAGCTGTAGCCGGAATTGGCGAGCGAGCCGACGTAGGCCGCGCTCGGATGGGTGATGTCGGCCTGGGTCCAGGTGCCGGCGAGGTGCACGGTCCAGTGCTCCGCGACCCGCGCCGCGAAGTCGAGCTCCGGACCGTAGCTGCGCCCGTTGCCGGCATTGGTCACGTACTGGGTGCCGCACGACAGCAGCGCGGTCTGTTGCACCTGATCCCACTTGATGTAGTAGAGGTCGCCGTTGATCCGGATGCGGTCGTTCGCGAGCATCGACTTGCCGCCGAGCTCGTAGTCCCAGACGGTGTCCGGATTGAACGACTTCGGACCGCCGAGCGGGCACGCGGTCAACGGGATCGCCATGTTCGCGCCGCCCGGACGAAAGCCCTTGGACGCGGACAGGTACATCATCACCTTGCTCGACGGCAGCCAGGCGAGGTCGACGCGGGGAATCACCCCCGAGGCGCTCGAGGACTGGCCCGGCGGGTTCGCGAGCGGCGCCGCCTGCGGGGTGAAGAAGTATCCCCATTCGTTGTTGTACGCCGAGGTGTCGTACCGGTACCAGCGCAGGCCGCCTTCGAGCTTCCACGACGGGGCGAGGCGCCAGGAGGCGTCCGCGAACGCCGCCTTCTGCGAGATCTCGTAGAGGTTGTCGAGACCGAACGTCAAGCCCGCCGGATTGTTCATCGGTGGCGAGAGCATCTGCGAGAGCTGCGCGATGTAGGGCGCGTACTGGGACTCGACGAACGCGGAGTTCAGCTTGCTGTAGAAGAGCCCCGTGACCCAGTGGAGCTTGGTGTTCCCAGCCGAGTTCAGCCGCAGCTCCTCACTGAACTCGTGTTCCGGCTCCGCCTCGTAGATCGACGTGTTGATGTAGGTCGGCATGCCGATCGCCGCCATCTGCGCCGGGGTCACCAGGAAGGACTCGAGGGTCCAGGAGGTCGCTTCGGACGCGTCCTGCACCTGCCACGGCTGCCGTTCGAAATAGCCGGTCGCGCTCGTCAGGTCCGCGAAGCCGAGCTTTCCCTTGATCGTCGCGGAGAAGATGCTGGCGCGGTCATGGATCCGCTCGGCGATCGGATACGGCTCGTAGTGGGTCAGGTGACTCGGACCCGGCGGCAGGTCGAACTCGTCGTAGCCGCCGATGTTCATCTGCTGGCCGAGCGCGAGCAGGTTCACCCGCCATTTGGAGTTCGGTTGGATCAGCAGCTCCACGCGGCCCGACAGCTGCCGCTCGAGGTTCACGTCCGGCGTGATGCT
>JAJXYU010000069.1 GCA_021780395.1 Pseudomonadota bacterium | reverse complement strand
AGTCGATCGACGAACAGCAGGGGCCGTGGCAGGAACGCCGGGTCGATCCGATCGCGCAGCCGGTCGAGCAAGCTCGCCGGATCGAGCGTCGGCGCCACCACCGCAGCAGCGAGCCGCGCGATGCCGGTTTCGGGGTGGGCGCCGTGCTCGGGCTCGAAGAAGGCGCCGTCCAGTACGCCGGGGATCGAGTTCAGTTGATGGTTCAGGTAAGCGAACGAACTGCGCTTGCCGGCGATCTCGACGAGGTCCTGCGTCCGGCCGTGCAACCGGAACCCGTCGTTCGGCAGCGGTTCGACCACGTCGTGGAGCGCTGTGCGGCGTTCCAGGTGGCCGCCGTCGGCGAACGCGCGGTCACCTTCGACGCTCAGGCGCACGCCGGGCAGCAGCGTGAAGCGCTCGGTCGTCGCCGTGCGCCGGAACGCGATCTGTCCGGTCTCGGTCGAGCCGTAGATCTCGTGCAGTTCGCAGTGGAAGCGGACCTCGATCTGCCGTGCGAGCGCGGGATCGAGCGGTGCCGTCGCGCAGACGACCCGATCGAGCGTGGGCGCGGTGACGTCGGTCGCGAGCAGCGCCCGCAGATGAACCGGGGTCGAGATCAACAGTCGCGGCCGAGGACAGGTCTCGAGCACCGCGACCACGTCCGCCGGATAGAACGGACGTTCGGCGACGAGCGCATTGCCGCTCTGCAGGGCGAGGAGCACGGTCGATTCGAAACCGTACATGTGCTGCGGCGGAACCGTGCCGACGAGCGCGTGGTTGCGTCCGTCCGCGATCCGCAAGCGCTCGGCGCCCGCACGGACGCAGTCCGTCACCCGACCCCAGGTCTTCGGATGCGGCGTCGGCGCTCCGGTGGAGCCCGAGGTGAACACGATCGCGAACGTGCGCGCCGCATCGATCTGCGGTACGCGCCAGGTCACCGCGGGGTCGCGGTCCTCGTCCCGCAGCACGATCTGCGGCAGGTCGATCGGGCACCCGGGATCGTCGGTCACGCACACCGCGTCCGGCGTCAGTTCGAGCAGATCGCGGATCGTCTGCGCCGTGCGCGTCGACGGCAGCAACGCGGTCTTGCCGGCGACGACGCCGGCTGCGAGCGCGACCGCGAATCGATAGCGATCCTCGCAGGCGTTCAACCAGTGCGTCGCCGAGTACAGGCGCCGCGCGAGCCCGTGGACGTCCTGCAGGAACTCGAGCGCGGTGACCGGCCGCCCGCCGCGCCATGCGAGGATCGATCCCGGCGACGGATGGGTGAACAGTGCGACGGTCGCCATCGCCGGCGTCACTCGCGCGGGCGATCGACCTTCGACGAGCCCGGGCGGGCGAGCGCGGCGCCGCGCCCCCCGCTCACTTCGTCCTCCGCGCCGCGACGAAATCCGCGAGGCTGCGCAGCGAGCCGAATATGCGCTGATTCTCGGCATCGTTCGCGCGCAGCTGGACGCCGTACTTCTTCGACAGCACCAGCGCGACCTCGAGCACGTCGATCGAGTCGAGGCCGATGCCCTCGCCGTACAAGGGGGCGTCAGGGTCGATCTGGTCGGCCGTCACGTCCAGGTTCAGCGACTCGACGAACAGCACGGCGATCTCGCGCTGCAAGGCGGGGTCGGCGCACGGAGTCGATTCGCGCAGCTGCGGCGCATGGTCGGCCATGGCGGGATCGTCTGCCTCGGAATGACGGAATTGCCGTCATTATAATGGTTTGCGGGGGCGTCGCATCCGGCGTGCGGCGAGCCAGGGGAGGCGCAGCAGGAACCCCGCAAGCAAGCGCAGGTGCATCGCGGTCAAGCGTACGTTGTCGTGCCAGTACCGGAAGTGCGAGACGCCGCCGTCAGCCGGGGAGAAGTAGCGCACCGCGGCGTCCAGGCCGATCGCCTCGACGCCGCGCCAGCGCAGGCGCACCGCCGCCTCGGCGTCGAAATCGAACCGCCGCATCGAGCGGCGCGCGCGCATGATCGCGAGCAGCGGCGCGATCGGATACACGCGGAACCCGAACAGCGAGTCGTCGATGCCGCTCCACAAGGTTTCGAGGTTGGTGACCGCGTTGCTGATCCGCCGCCCGCGTACCCGCAGCGCCGGCGCGCTCGCATCGAACCGGGGCCGTCCCAGGATCATTGCGTCGGGGTTCGCGGCGGATGCGGCCATGAACGCGGCAATGCGGTCCGCCGGATGCTGGCCGTCGGAGTCCATCGTGAGCGCATGGGTGAACCCCTGCGCGTGCGCCGCTTGCAGCCCGTGAAGGATCGCCGCACCCTTGCCGGCGTTTCGCGGCAGCACGAACACCCGAAGTCCGGGATCCTCGGCCGCGATCGCGGCGAGCCGCTCCGCGCTCCCGTCCGTGCTGCCGTCGACGACGACCCAGACCGGGTTCCAGGCCGCGCGCGCCGCCCGGACCGTCTCGTAGACCCGGACTCCGGGGTCGTAGCTCGGGATCAACACCAGATGGGAGGTCGATCGTGACGGCATCGCTCAGCGCCGCTCCGTCGGTGCCGACGCGTCGGCTGCAGCGAGCGCGCCGCGAAAGTAGACCTCGAGGTCCGCGACCAGACGGCCCGCGTCGGTGGGCGGTGCGAACCGCCGACCGAGCCGGGCCCGGTAACGGATCGGCAGGCGTGGCGGCCGCGTCAGCCGCCAGCGCTTGCCGAGGAACGGGGAGTCGGTTTCGATCAACAGCGTCTGGACCGGCACGCCGGCGCGCTTCGCGATCGCGCCGATCCCGCCGCCCAGCGCATTGATCGGGTCCTGCGCGGTGCGCGTGCCTTCCGGGAACAGCAGCAGGTGGCCGCCGCGACGCAGGGTCTCGACCGATTCCCGGATCATCTGTCGCGGCGAGTCGTTGCTCACGTAGCGGGCGAGCCGGGCGCCCCCGCCGAACAGCGGATTGCGGCCGACGCTCGCCTTCATCACGCACGCGAGATTCGGCAGACGGCTGAGGATCATCGGCGCGTCGAGCAGTGTCGGATGGTTCGGCGCGAGGATCATCGCAGGCGCGTCGCGCAACGCGTGCAATTCGCCGAGATCGAAGCGGTAGGCGCCGGTGACCGACAACAACCACGCGTAGAACCGGAAGCCGGTCATGATCGCGCGCCGCCCGATCGCGATCCCGATCCGCTCGGGGAGCAGGGGTCGCAGCATCCAGGCGCAGGCCGACCACAGGAACGACAGGAGGGCGAGGATCGCGAGCGTCACGGCATAGATCAGCGCTTCGTAAGCGGCCCGCAGCGGATTCGACATGGGGTGCCCGCGGGGACGGACGGTCAGCCGCGCGGCGCCGGGATCCAGCCGCCGTCCGGCGACCATCGGCTCTCGCCGGGCGGCCTCCTGGCCTCGCTCGCGGCGCGTTCGGCTTGCGGCATCCTCTCCGACATCATAGATTTCCAATTTTAACCGGGACCGTCGGATGGCTCCAGGCGTCGCGCGGCGGCGACCGCCGTCGCGCCGACTCCCGAAGCCGGTTCAAGCATGCACATATTGATCGTCGAGGATGACCAGGTTGCGAGGGATTATCTCGCGAAGGCCTTGCGCGAGGTCGGTCACACGGTCGACGTCGCGGCGGACGGACTCGAGGGTCTGCACCTCGCCTCGTCGATCGCGCTGGATCTCGCGATCGTCGATCGGATGTTGCCGAAGCTCGACGGGCTCGCGCTGGTGCAATCCCTGCGGGCGACGGGACGCAAGTTCCCGGTGCTGATCCTGAGCGCGCTCGGCGACGTCGACGATCGCATCACGGGTCTGCGCGCCGGCGGCGACGATTACCTGACCAAGCCGTACCACGTGTCCGAGCTGCTGGCGCG
>JAJXYU010000255.1 GCA_021780395.1 Pseudomonadota bacterium | reverse complement strand
CGGCGGGCACGATCAATTCCCGGCCTTCGGCCACGCCGGCGATCAACGCCGGCAACAGCTTCGTCGTCTCCCGCAGCTCGCCACCGAGCGACAGCTCGCCGTAGAATTCGCGGCGTGCGGCGCACTCGCGCGGCAACTGTCCCGTCGCGATCAACACGCCGACCGCGATCGGCAAATCGAACCGCCCGCCTTCCTTGGGCAGATCCGCCGGCGCGAGATTCACGGTGAGTCGCGCGGCCGGGAACTCGAAGCCCGCGCTCAGCAGCGCGGCGCGCACGCGTTCACGGCTCTCCCGCACGACCGCCTCGGGCAATCCGACGATCGCGAATTGAGGCAAGCCCGCACCCAGGTGCACCTCGACGCGCACCAGCGGCGCCGCGAGTCCGAGCGGAGCCCGGCTCAAGGTCGCGCTGACGGCGGTGCGCCCCACCCCGCGATCCTCACGCAAGGCCCGGTCCGGCGCCCCGCCCGGCGTGCAGCGCGCTCAGGCCGACCGGGTCTTCGCTTCCAACTCGGCGAGCCGGGCCTCGATCGCGGCCAGCTGCTCGCGCGCGCGCGCGAGCGCCGCCGACTGCACGTCGAAATCCTGGCGCGTGACGATGTCGAGCTTCGCGAGTTGCGACTGCAGCACCGTCTTGAAATTCGTCTCCATATCGCGCGCGAGCGCCCGCAAGGGTTGGGGCACCACCTCCGCGAGCCGGCGCGCGATCTCGTCGAGCGCGGTCGAATCGGTCAAACTCATCGGACCCTCCTGGAAGATTCATTGCGCCGCTCTCCGTCGATGCGCGACAGGTGCCGCACGCCCCACCGTGGTGCGCGCGGCGCGCTCGCGATCCATGCAAGTCCTTGATCGACAACGACCAGGGACATGGCACGGTAGCTGCATTCTCTCAATCGATGGTACTCGCAGCCCGGCTCGGATGAGCGCCGAATAATCGACGAGAACGGCAAGGAATGGATGATATTGATCAGCACAATCGTAAGGCCTTTCAAGCTCGAGACGCTACGTCGTGCGATCGTCGATCTCGGCGTCCAGGGCGTTACGGTGACCGAGGTGCACGGCGATCCTGGCGGGCCGGAATTCGCCGACGCCCTTCCTGCGGACGACCGCGCCGCCGGATGGCGGCCGCTGGCGAAAATCGAGATCGCGGTCGACGATTCGATCAGCGAACCGGTGATCGAGGCGATCTGCAACCTCGCGCGGACCGGTCGTGCCGGCGACGGCGAACTCTGGGTGCAGCCTCTCGACGACGCATGCCGAGTCCGTACCGGCGAACGCGGCAAGAACGCGCTCTGACCGGCCCGACCTGAATGGGTCACGATTTGGGAAGATCTCGCGCCGGCATCTGACACACCCCCCGTCGGCGCGTATTTCCTGACGGCGAACTTCGCCATTCGGCGAGTTCGCCGTTTTTTCGATTCCATGACACGGCGCGAGATCTTCGCCCTTATAACCCAGCCACCGGGCGATCGCCAATGACGCGGCGCCGCAATTGGAAGATATTTTTTCATTGTTACACTGCAGTCCCGTTCAGTGAACATCCGAGGAGTGTGCGAGATGAAACTGGTCGTGGCGATCATCAAGCCGTTCAAGCTCGACGAAGTGCGCTCGGCGCTCGCAGAAATCGGCGTGCAGGGGCTCACCGTGACCGAGGTCAAGGGTTTCGGCCGGCAAAAAGGTCATACTGAACTCTATCGAGGCGCGGAGTACGTCGTCGACTTCCTGCCGAAGGTCAAGCTCGAGCTCGCGGTGGACGACGAGCAGGTCGAACGGGTCGTCGAGTCGATCATCGAGTCGGCGCGCACCGGCAAGATCGGCGACGGCAAGATTTTCGTCTCCGAGCTCGGCCAGGCGGTGCGGATCCGAACGGGGGAAACCGGATCACGCGCATTGTAGTCGCCCCGGAGGATAAGGGATCATGAAGCGCGTATTGTTGTTCGCTGTCCTGCTCGGATGGTCTGCCCTCGCATCCGCGACCGTCTACAAATGGCTCAATGCGAAAGGCGAGATCCAATACGGCGACTCCCCGCCGGTCGGCGTGCATGCGACGGTCGTGCACCTGCTCGGCACCGAAGCGGCGGCGCCGGCGAGCGCAGCGGCGAACCCGACTCTCTCCAACGCCGCCTTCGCCGCCCAGGCGCTCGCGCAGACCAAGGCCGAACGCGAACAGCAAGCCGTCGACTCGGACGTCGCGACCGCGCGTCGGGCGCAATGCGCGAAGGCGAAACAGCGCTACGAGGAATTGATCAACGGGCGGCACATGTATTCGCTCGGTGCCGACGGCAAGCGCCACTATCTCTCGTCGGCCGAGATCGACGCCGCGCGCCTCGATGCGAAGAAGCAGGTCGACACGCTCTGCGGCAGCGGCGAGTCGATGTAGCCGCCACGCGATCGCAACCGGCACGCCCGGTCTCCCGCCGACCCCCGCACGACCCCTTTGCCGCGGCGGCTTCGAGCGCTTAACCTAGCGCGCTTCTAAAGCGATCCCGCGGGGAAGGGTGACAACGATGCGTATCGGCTTCGTCGGGTTGGGTGCGATGGGCGCGCCGATGGCGCGCAATCTGCACCGGGCGGACCGGTTGGCCGGCGTTTGGAACCGCACCGCGGACAAGGCGACCGCGCTCGCAGCCGAGCTCGGCTGCCAGGCGTACCCGACCCTCGCGGCGCTCGCCACGGACTGCGACGCCGTCGGCATCTGCGTGTCGGCGGACGCGGATCTGCGCGACGTCGTCGCCGGATTGAGGCCGGGCCTCGCCGCCGGCAAGATCGTGATCGATTTCTCCACCGTCGGCGCGGGTACCGCGCGCGCAGTGCATGCGCAACTCGCGGCCGACGGCATCGGTTTCCTGGATTGCCCCGTCAGCGGCGGGATCGAAGGCGCGAAACAGGGGACGCTCGCGATCATGGCGGGCGGCGACGAGCCGGTGTTCGAGCGCGCCCGACCGGTGCTCGAGGCGGTGGGGCGCAAGATCGCCCACCTCGGTCCGAGCGGCGCCGGCCAGGCGACCAAGGCCACCAACCAGATCATGTGCGCCGGGATCATCCAAGCCGTCGCCGAGGCGATGGCGTTCGCGCATGCGGAAGGACTGCCGCTCGAGCGGGTGATCGACACGCTCGGCCAAGGCGCGGGATCGAGCTGGTACTTCGTGAACCGCGCGCCCTACATGGCGAAGGGACGATACCCGGCCGGCTTCCGGGTACGCCTGCACGAGAAGGACCTGAAGATATGTCGCGAGATGGCGGCCGCGCATGGCGCGCGCCTGCCGGTCGTCGAGTCGACCCTCGCCGAATACGCGGCGCTGATCCGCGACGGCCATGGCGACGAGGACATCTCGACGATCTACCGCGCGAAGTCGGCGCTGTTCACCGACGCCGGGCCCGGCGCCTGAATGCGGCCGTGACCGCCGCGCCGCTGCGCATCGCGACCCGCCAGAGCCCGCTGGCGCTGTGGCAGGCCGAGCACGTCGCCGCACGGCTGCGCGCCGCCGACCCGGGCGGCGCCGTCGTGCTGCTGCCGATGTCCACCAAAGGCGATCGGATCCTCGACCGCAGTCTTGCCGCGATCGGCGGCAAAGGTCTGTTCATCAAGGAACTCGAGATCGCCCTCGAAGAGCGCCGCGCGGATCTCGCGGTGCATTCGATGAAGGACGTTCCCGCCGACCTGCCGGCGCAGTTCACGATCGGTGCGATCCTCGAGCGCGCCGATCCACGCGACGCGCTCGTCGCCCCGCGGGCCGCCGCGCTCGAGGCGCTGCCGGACGGCGCACGCGTCGGCACCGCGAGCCTG
>JAJXYU010000241.1 GCA_021780395.1 Pseudomonadota bacterium | reverse complement strand
CTTCAGCGCCGCGATCGCGCCGCGGACCCGGGACTGGTCGCGGGCACGCGCCGCGATCGAGGAGTACGTGCAGGCCGAGCACGCCGCGCAGCGGCGCGCGCTCGGCCTCGACGCGCCCGACAGCCCTGCAACGACTCGCGAAGGAGCTTGACCCACGATGTCCGAGAGCAAGACCGACAAGTACCGCCGGGTCGCGTATTACCCCGGCTGCGCACTCGAGGGCACCGGCCATCCGTACAACCGATCGACGAAGGCGGTCGGCAAGGCGCTCGGCCTCGATCTCGTGGAAGTGGAGAACTGGAACTGCTGCGGAGCGATGGAAGTCAAGAACGTCGATCCGAAGCTGCAGACCTACCTGTCCTCGCGCGTGATGTCGATCGCCGCGAATCAAATGCGGATGGACGTCGTGATGGCGCCGTGCAATGGCTGCTACCACAACCTGAAGAAGGCCGAGCACGATCTCGCGCACGACCCGGCGAGCGCCGCGGTCGTCGACCGACTCTCGGCGAAGGCCGGACATCCGGCCTACCAGCCCGGACAGGTCGAGTCGATCCACGCGCTCGAATGGATCAAAGGTGCGATCGGCGAGGACGGCTTGCGCGCGCGCGTGAAGGGCGGCCTCCAGGGGCTGCGGATCGCGAACTACTACGGCTGCATGTACACCCGTCCGCGCAACATCTTTCCCGAGAAGGACGCGGGACCGGGGAGCGAGTCGACCGCGAAACCGCACTTCATGGACGATCTGCTCGCTGCGGCG
The DNA here is from genome assembly GCA_021780395.1 of Pseudomonadota bacterium. Next base: position 3,044 of record JAJXYU010000241.1, on the reverse strand, counting down.
GGCGCGGTCAACGTCGACTTCCCGCTGAAGACCGCGTGCTGCGGCGGAGCGCACACGCTCTCGGACAGCGACCTGTCGACGAAGCTCGTGCTCAACATCCTGAATGCCGCCGAGGCCGCGGGCGCCGAGATCATCGCGACCGAGTGCCCCACCTGTCACTCCGGTCTCGAGATGCACCAGATCCGCGCCGAGAAGCGCTTTCAACGCAAGACCCAGGTCAAGATCGTGTACTTCACGCAACTGCTCGGTCTCGCGCTCGGTCTCTCGGCGCGCCAGGTCGGCCTGCACGAGAACGTGTCGGCGTCGCGGGAACTGCTCGCCGGCAAGGGGCTCGGGTGATCCCGCTGGAGGCGGTCGAGGCGCGCCTGACGACGCTCGCCGCGGGCACGCCGACGGCGGACGACGCCGCGGAGATCCTCGCGCTCGGCGAAGCAGTCCTCGAGCACTGGGTGCGCGCGCGCGGCGAGACGCCGACCGAGGATCGCCAGGAAGGATTCCGCCTGCTCGCGCTGCACCGCCAAGGCGCCCGGGGGCTGCCGAGTTTCAATGCCTGTCGCGAGAGTTGCCGCGAACTCGTGTATCACCACAACCTGCTAACATGGCAGCCGGACCACCCGGATGCCGACCGACGCGCACGGATGATGGCGTTGCTCGCGAACCATCTGTGTCTGTTCGTCGGCGGGAAGCTCCAGACCGAACGGCTGGGCGAGTTCTGCTGCGCATCGAAGCCGGTGCGCGCGCAGTCCGGTTGAAGGAGCATCGACGAGACATCGACGAGAGGAGTTCGATTCATGGCGACGGTGCGCGGGTGCAATCTGCCCGATGATCTGCTCTACGACGTGCAGAGCCACATCTGGTTCCGCGAGGTCGGCGACGGCAACGTGAAGGTCGGAATGACCGCGGTCGCGACTGCGATGGCCGGCCGCCTGGTGGCGTTCACCCCGAAGGGCGTCGGCAAGGAAGTGAAGGCCGGCAAGTCCTGCGCGACGGTCGAGTCGGGCAAGTGGGTCGGACCGGCGAAGGTCGCCGCCGGCGGAACGGTCGTCGAGATCAACGAAACGCTGGTCGCGACACCGAGCATCGCGAACGACGACCCGTACGGGCGCGGCTGGCTGCTGGTGCTGAAGCCCGACAACTGGGCGGAGGTGAAGCCGACGCTCGTCCCGGGCACGCAGGTCGCGGGACCCTACGAGGCGAAGATGACCGCCGACGGCTTCGCCGGTTGCGGGGCATGAGCCGCCCGCACGCGCGCAAGCGACCGACCGGCGCGATCCGACCCCGCGCCGCCGAAGCCTCGCCCACGGTGGCGATCACCGCGCTGCACCGACGGGAGCTCGCGGCCCTGCACACGCGCGCATCGCGGGTCTCCGCAGTCCTGAAGGCGATCGCGAACGAGGCGCGCCTGCTCCTCGTCTGTCAGCTCGCCGAAGGCGAGAAATCGGTCGGCGAGCTCCAGTCGTGCATCGGCTTGAGCCAATCCGCGGTCTCGCAGCACCTGGCGCTCCTGCGCGAGCACAAGCTGGTGTCGACGCGGCGTCGTGGCCAATCGATCCATTACGCGCTCTCCAGCGGCGAGACCGCGGCGATCATCCGCACCCTGCACGATCAGTTCTGCGGTAAGCGCTGACCCGCGGTCGGGCGGGACGATCGCGGCCACGGCGACCGCCCGTGTCGGCGCGATCCGCGCCCGCGCTACACTCGCCGGATGGCCGCGATACCGCGAGACCCGACCTATTCGAAGTTCGCCGAGCGCTTGCTGAACCGCGCCGCCGGCGCGCCGCCGATTCCTGGCAACGCGATCGAGCTGCTGACCGACGCCGAGGCGCACTTCGACGCCTGGCTGCGCGCGATCCGCAGCGCGCAACGCCGGGTCCTGCTCGAGAATTACATCGTCCGTGACGATCCCGTCGGCCGCGAATTCCGGGACGCGCTCGCGGAACGGGCGCAAGCCGGCGTGCGCGTCGCGGTGATCGTCGACTGGCTCGGGTGCCTCGGCCAATCGGGACGACGATTCTGGGCGCCGCTGCGGTCGGCGGGCGGCGAGATTCGGATCTACAATCCACCACGGATCGGACGATCGCTCGTCTGGGTGAGCCGCGACCATCGCAAGCTCCTGGTCGTCGACGGGCGGGACGGCTTCCTGTCCGGCGTGTGCATCAGCGCGAAGTGGCTCGGCGATCCGGCCCGCGGGGTCCCTCCGTGGCGGGACACGGGCGTCGCGATCCGCGGTCCCGCGGTCGCGCGCCTGGAGGCCGCGTTCCTCGACAGCTGGACGAGCCTCGGCGCGCCGCTGGCGCCGGACGATGGCACGCCGGTCGGCCACGCGGCCGCGACGACGAGCCCCGGCACGGTCGCGGTCCGGGTGATTGCGACGCAGCCCGCGAGTGCGACCTTGTACCGTCTCGACCAGCTGGTGGTCGCGATGGCGCGGCGCACGCTGTGGCTCACCGATGCCTACTACCTCGGCGTCGCCCCCTACGTGCAGGCGCTGATCGGCGCCGCGCACGACGGCGTCGACGTGCGACTCCTCGTTCCCGGCGCGAGCGACGTCCCGCTCGTCGCGGCGATGTCCCGATCGGGCTACCGGCCACTGCTGCGCGCCGGGATCCGGATCTACGAATGGAACGGCTCGATGCTGCACGCGAAGACCGCGGTCGTCGACGGCCTGTGGTCCCGCGTCGGTTCGTCGAACCTGAACCTGTCGAGCTGGCTCGGCAATCGTGAGATCGACGTCGCGATCGAGGACGAAGGCTTTGCGGGTCAGCTGGCCGCGCGGTACGAAGCCGACCTTGCGAACGCGACCGAGATCGTGCTGGCGCCACGCCGCTTCCGTCGCAGCGAGCGTGTCGGCTCGAGCGATCCGGCGGCGGCACGCCGGGCGCGGGTCCTGCGACGCGGCGGCGGCAGTTCGAGCCGTACCGCGGTCGGCGCGCTGCGGATCGCGACCAGCGTCGGGGTCGCGTTGCGTGCGCACCGCGTGCTCGGCGACACGAGCCGTGGACCGCTCGCCGGCGCGACGCTCGCACTCGCGGCGCTCGCGGCCT
>JAJXYU010000183.1 GCA_021780395.1 Pseudomonadota bacterium | reverse complement strand
GATCGCGCGCGGTGCCAGGCGATGGCCGAGGCCGCGCGCGCGGGCCGGGTCACGGACGCGGCGGCGACGCTCGCGGACCTGTGCATCGCCGCGGGGAGGGCGCGATGAGCGGCCGCATGCGGCGCATCCGGCGGATCCACTTCGTCGGCATCGGCGGCAGCGGGATGGGTGGCATCGCCGAGGTGCTGCTCAATCTCGGCTATGCGATCCAGGGGTCGGACGCGCGCGCGAGCGCGGTCACGCAGCGGCTCGCGCGGCTCGGCGCGACCGTGTTCGTCGGCCATGCGGCCGAGCACCTCGGCGACGCGGACGTCGTCGTCGTCTCGAGCGCCGTGCAGCGCGACAACCCCGAGGTCGCCGCGGCGATCGCGCGCCGCATCCCGGTCGTCCCGCGCGCCGAGATGCTCGGCGAACTGATGCGTTTCCGCTATTCGATCGCGGTCGCCGGAACCCACGGCAAGACCACCACGACGAGCCTGGTCGCGAGCGTGCTCGCCGAGGCCGGGCTCGATCCGACCTTCGTGATCGGCGGACGCCTGAAGAGCGCCGACAGCAACGCGCGGCTCGGCGCGGGCGACTACCTGGTCGCCGAGGCGGACGAGAGCGATGCCTCGTTCATGCACCTGCAGCCGATGATCGCGATCGTCACGAACATCGACAACGACCACCTCGCGACCCATGAAGGCGATTTCGCGCGGCTGCGGCAGAGCTTCGTCGACTTCCTGCACAACCTGCCGTTCTACGGGCTCGCGGTCCTGTGCCTCGACGACCCGGAGGTTCGCGCGATCCGCGACTCGGTCGCACGCCCGGCGATCACCTACGGGTTCGAGGCGACCGCGGACGTGCGCGCGGTCGGCGTGCACCGCGAACGGCTGCAGTCGTGCTTCGAGGCGCTGCGCGCCGGCCGCGCGCCGCTGCCGATCCGGCTGAACCTGCCCGGGCGGCACAACGTGCAGAACGCGCTCGCCGCGATCGCGGTCGCGACCGACCTCGCGATTCCGGACGCGGCGATCCAGCGCGCGCTCGAGAACTTCCAGGGCATCGACCGGCGGCTGCAGTCGCTCGGCGAACTGCGCTGGGCGGGTGGCCGCGCACTGCTGGTCGACGACTACGGGCATCACCCGACCGAGATCGCCGCGACCCTCGAGGCGGCGCGCCAGGGCTGGCCCGACCGGCGGCTGGTGCTCGCGTTCCAGCCGCACCGCTACACCCGCACGCGGGACCTGCTCGATGACTTCGCGCGCGTGCTCGGCGAGGCGGACGTGCTGCTCGTGACCGAAGTGTACGCGGCGGGCGAGCCGCCGATCGCGGGCGCCGACGGACGGGCGATCTGCCGGGCGATCCGCGGCCGCGGGGTCGTCGAACCGGTGTTCGTCGAACGGGTCGAGGATCTCGCCGAGGCGCTGCGCGGCGTGCTGCGCGACGGCGATCTGGTGCTCACGATGGGCGCGGGCAACATCGGCGCGGTAGCGCAGGGATTGCGGCAGCGGTTCGACACCGGGGGTGACGCATGACGGGCGGCGTCGCGATGGATGCGCTCGCACCGGAGTTCGCAACCCGCGTGGTGCGCGACGCGCCGCTCGCCGCGCACACCTCGTGGCGGGTCGGCGGCCCGGCGGACCTCTTCTTCGTGCCGCGCGACGTCCACGATCTCGGCGCGTTCTTGCGCCAGCTGCCGCCGCGGATGCCGGTGCTGTGGATCGGGCTCGGCAGCAACCTCTTGATCCGGGACGGCGGCTTTCGCGGCGCGGTGATCGGCCTGCACGGCGCGCTCGGCACGATCGCGCGGGTCGACGAGTCGACCGTGCACGCCGAGGCCGGCGTGCCCTGCGCGCGCATCGCGCGCCAGTGCGCGCAGTGGAACCTCGGACCGGCCGAATTCTTCGCCGGGATCCCGGGGACGCTCGGCGGTGCGCTCGCGATGAACGCCGGCGCCTGGGGAGGGGAGACCTGGCGGCAGGTGGTCGAGGTCGACACGATCGACCGGCGCGGCACCGTGCACACCCGCGCTCCCGGCGAATACCGGATCGGCTATCGCCGCGTCGAGGGACCCGAGGGCGAGTGGTTCGTCGCGGCGCGTCTGCGGTTCACACCGGGCCACCCCGGCGGTAGCGAGGCGATCCGCGAGCTGCTCGAGCGGCGCAAGCGCACCCAGCCGATCGGCGAACGCAGCTGCGGTTCGGTGTTCACCAATCCGCCGGGCGATCACGCGGCGCGGCTGATCGAGGCCGCGGGCCTGAAGTCGGCGTGCATCGGCGACGCCTGCGTGTCGGAGAAGCACGCGAACTTCATCGTGAACCGCGGCGCCGCGCGCGCCGCGGACATCGAGGCCTTGATCGAGCACGTGCGCGCCACCGTCGCGGCGAAGTTCGGCGTCGCGCTGACGCCGGAAGTGCGCATCGTCGGAGACCCCGCATGAGCCGCCTGCGAGTCCGCGAGATGCGCCGCCGGATCGAGGATCCGCGCTCGTTCGGGCGGGTCGCGGTGCTGATGGGCGGTGATTCCGCGGAGCGCGAGATCTCGCTGCGCTCGGGCAACGCGGTGCTCGCCGCGCTGCGCCGTCGCGGCGTCGACGCGCGCGCGTTCGATCCCGCCGAGCGGCCGGTCGCCGAGATCGCCACGGAATTCGACCGCGCATGGATCATCCTGCATGGCCCGGGCGGCGAAGACGGCCTGATCCAGGGCGCGCTCGAGTGGCTCGGCGTCCCCTATACCGGCAGCGGGGTGCTCGCGTCCGCGCTGACGATGGACAAGCTGAAGACCAAGCTGGTCGTCGCCGGCGCCGGGCTCGAGGTGCCGGGGTTCGTGCGCCTGGACGGCGAGGCGGATCTCGGGCGCGCGATCGCGACGCTCGGTCTGCCCTTGATGGTGAAACCCGCCTCGCAGGGCTCGAGCGTCGGGATCAGCAAGGTCAAGAGTGCCGCCGACCTGCCGAGGGCGTTCGCGGCGGCCCGCGCCGTGGAGCGGCTGGTGTTCGCCGAGGCGTTCGTCGGCGGCGGGGAGTACACGGTCGGGATCCTCGAGGACCGCGCGCTGCCGTCGATCCGCATCGAGCCCGCGACCGAGTTCTACGACTACGAGGCGAAGTACTTCCGCGACGACACCGTGTATCGATGCCCGAGCGGTCTCGACGAGCGCGAGGAGGCGGCGCTCGGCGCGGCCGCGCTGGCGGCGTTCGAGGCGACCGGCTGCCAGGGTTGGGGCCGCGTCGACTTCGTGCGCGACGAGCGCGACGGCCGGTTCCAGTTCATCGAGATCAACACGACGCCCGGGATGACCGATCACAGCCTCGTGCCGAAGGCGGCGCGGCGTGCCGGGATCGAGTTCGAGGAACTGGTCTGGCAGGTGCTGGAAACGAGCTTTGCGCGGGAGGCACGATGATCGCGAGCGTGCTGCAGCGGCGCAACCGATACCGGCGGCCGAACGGCGCCCGGTGGTCGTGGCGCGGGCTGCGCGCGCAGATCGATTGGCGCGCGCTCGCGCACTCCGCCGGACCGCTCGCGCTCGTCGTCGCCGGGCTCGGCGCGCTCGCCTGGGGACTCAACCGGCCGCTGCGCGCGGTGTCGATCGACGGCCGCTTCCAGCATGTCTCGGCGGCCGAGATCGAGACGGCGGCCGCACCGTATCTGTCGGCGGGCTTCATGTCGGTGAACATCGACGCGATCCGGCGCGCGGTCCAGGCGATTCCGTGGGTCGACCGCGTGCGCGTGCAGCGGCGCTGGCCGATGGGCCTCGAGGTCACGGTGGTCGAGCAGACCGCGGCGGCCCGCTGGAACGGCACCGGCCTGATCAATCCGCGCGGCGAGCTGTTCCTGCGCGCCGCGAACGACCCGCCG
>JAJXYU010000365.1 GCA_021780395.1 Pseudomonadota bacterium | reverse complement strand
GGTCGACGTCCTCGGACAGCTGTTCTTCCAGCGCGAACGGCATCGCGCGCGCGAGCTTCACGCTGTTGCCGGGCGGGAGCACGGGCGCGGCGAGCAGCACCTCGGTCGCGGGCGCGAGCACCACGACGCCGAGGCCGGCCGCGGCCTGCGCGGCCGATGCGAGCGGGCCGCGTTGCACCGCTGCGATCGGCGCTCCGGTCGAATCGATCGCGACCCACTCGGTCTCGGCGGTCGCGAGCGCGGGGAGACGGACGATCAGGGTCTGCGCCATGGCGGGTGTTTACAGGGTTCCGATGCTACGTATCAGAGGCACGACCTTGCCGTCGCTTCTGCGCTGCAAAAGACTGTACAAGGTGATCTCGGTGGTGCCAAGCGTCACGCGCGCGGTCAGGCGGAAATACGCGCCGGTGTCGGTCACGAGGCCGCCGATCGTGTTCCAGGTCGCGGGTCCGACCGTCAGCTGGAACGTGCTGAGATCGGGGAAGCAGCCGTTCTTGCGTCCGGCCGCGAGCGCCGCCGGATCGGTCGAGTACTCGCCGCTCAAGCTCGGCGCGAGGCTCTCGAGCACCAGCGCCGGCGCGGTGCAGACGTTGATCTTCGCGGTCGCGGTCGGCAGCGCGGTCACGTACGGGGCGATCGCGAGATACCGCTGTCGGCCGAACCCGGGCAGCGCCATCAGCTCGGTCGGGCTCGTCATCGGCCAGTTGCCGGTCCAGTACGGGGGCGTGAGGCGCGTGTACACGTCGTCCTCCGCGCCGTCGGGCTGGCCCGGAATGCGATCGGCATCGATCCAGTCGCGCGCGATCCCTGCCCACTTCGGTTCGAGGTGCACCGCGACCAGCAGTCGCTGGAACTCGGCGAGCGGCTGCGGGTCCTCGGTGCCGTTCGCGAGCACGTGCCCGAGGTTGTTCAGGTTGAACCGTCCGTCGAGGTCCACGAGGCGCCCCTCGATCGAGCCGATCGGCGGACCGTCGGACTCGTCGGGCGGGGTGATCGGCAGCGGCGGCGTCGGCTGCGCCCAGGGTTGTGCGAGCGTGACCTGCGGGGTCTGCTGCAGCTGCCGCGCGAGCGCATCGCCCGCGAGCGCTTCGGCGCCGAGCCCGAACTGCATCGCTTGTTCCAGCGAGAGCATCGCGACGGTGCGTTGCCGCTCGAGGTAGCTGTCGTAGCCGATCTTCCACGCGAGCACCGTCGCGAGCGCGACGATCACCAGCGCGATGATCATCGCGATCCCGCGCTGGCGGCGTGCGGGCGATCCGCCGGCCCGCCCGGGCCCGGCCCCGCTCACCCGGCCACCTCGACCAGGCGGCGGACCTCGCCCCAGTCCTTGAACACGATGTCGATCTCCACCGCGAGCGGTCGCACCGTGAGCTGCTGGGCCGGCGGCAATCCTGCCGGCGGCCACTGCGTGACCCAGGCCTGGTTCGTGCCGAGGTAGCGGATCTGCACGCGCGTGACTCCGGTCAGCAGCTTCTCGACGACCGGCGCATCGTCCGAGGTCGGGTCGAGCACGGGGTAATAGTAGCGCTCGAGCGTCGTGCCGTTCAGACGATACCCGACGCGCTGCAGGGTGCTGCGTTGCAATCCGGCGGTGTTCGACCAGCCATCGCGGGTGAACGCCACCAGATCCGGCCCGCCGGTCCCGCCGACGAGGCTCGGCAGCCGGCTTTCGCCGAGCGGATCGCGGATCGGCCGCGGGACGATCTGCGCGAAATCCTGGACCATCATCCGCAGCCCGAACTCGATCTCCCGCGTACGCCGCATCGATTGGGCGGTGCGCCCGGCCGATACGCGCGCCTCCCGGTAGGTCCCGTACGCGAGGCCGGAGAGGATCACGAGGATCACGACGGCGACCAGCATCTCGATCAGCGTGAAGCCCGCGGACCGGGGGCGGCGCGTCATGGCACGGCCCCGGGCGCGGCCGGTGCGGTGCCGGCGCTCGAGGCCGCGGCGGCCGGCTGGGAGGCGCTGCCCGTGGTCCAGTCGACCGCGTTCGAGCTGCCGGGTGGCGCGACGTCGTTGCCGATGAAGCCGATCGCCTCGGCGAGCGGCGGCGCCTGGGTGTCGCGCTTGCCGGCCCAGACCCGCACGGTCACCCGGCGCATCGACGGCACGGTGGTGTTCGCGTAGCGCGTGTCGTAGTGCCACTCGCGATTCGCGTAGCGCAGCGTCCCCTGGTTGCCGTGGCCGCCGGTCTGCGGGAGGTTCAGCCGCACCTCGACCAGACGATTCATCGCGATCCAGTCGGCGATCGTCTTGTCGCGCAGGATCGCGCTGGTGTTCGCGGCGCTGCCGATCGTGGTCATCAGCGCCGCGAGCCCGAGCGCAACGATCAACAACGCGACGAGCACCTCGACCAGCGTGAAGCCGCGCATGCCGCGCGTGCTCACGAGGCGGCGCTCGCGGCCGCGCCGGGGCGGACGATCCGGGTGTGGCCGAGCGGATCGCCGCGAATCACCTGGGTGCGACCGGTCGCCTCGCGCACCAGCGTGAGCTCGAACGGCGTGCCTTCGCCGCTCGCCGCGATCACGATCTGCGGCGCGGGTGGCGCATCGCCGACCGCCTGCGGATCCGGCGCCTTCAGCACGACCCGCTGCCCGTCGATCTCGAGCCGCAAGCCGAGGCCCTTCGGCAGCTCGCGGCGCCGCGTCTGCGGGTCCGCCGGATCGCTTACCCAGCGGTTCAGGCGGTCGTCGTAGATCAGGAACTGGTAGGCATGCGGCTCGATCCACAGGCCGTAGTCGTGGCCTTCGAGCAGCGCCCGATCGTGCAGCAGGTTCATCAGTCCGACGATGCGACGGCTTTCCTGGTCGAGCGGCGCGTCGTGGCCGGCGACGTCGATCGACAGCACCGCGAGCGAGACCATCACCGCGATGATCACGATCACCACCAGGATCTCGACGAGCGTGAAGCCTCGGCTGCGCATGCGGCGCCGTTGCGGGCCGAGAGCGCCGCGGCTAGTTCTGGTCGAGCGTGGTGCTGCTGATGTCCGCGTCGTAGCCGGTACCGCCCGGTTTGCCGTCGCGTCCGTACGAGATGATCAGGTACGGTTCGCCGTCCGGCCCGGGGCTCTCGTAATGATACGGGTTTCCCCACGGATCCTTCGGGACCGCCTTCAGGTAGCCGCCTTCGCGATAGTTGGTGAGCGAGGGATCCGGCGGCTTCTTCACCAGCGCCTCCAGGCCCTGGTCCGTCGTCGGGTACTTGTAATTGTCCAGCCGGTACAGATCGAGCGCGGTCTCGATCGCGCGGATGTCGCTCTGTGCGCGAGCGGCGCGCGCCTTGTCGACGTTCTCGAGCACCCGCGGGACCACCAGCGCGCCGAGCACCGCGAGGATGACCACGACGACCATGATCTCGATCAGAGTGAAGCCGCGAGAGCGATTGCGCATGGCGAGTCCCGAGTGCTCGGAAAGAATCGCGGATCATACCAAAAAGGCCCCCGCCGATCGCGCGCCGGGGGTCGGCCGCCCTCGCGCGGCGACCCGACCCGGCCGGCGATCGGCACGCCGCGCGCGCGATCGGGGCTGCACGGCGCGCCGGTACCGCTATAATCCGTCGGCTACGAGCGGCCCAGGAACCGCTCGGTTCGAGGGAACGTCGATGTCGCTTGCATTCGTCTTTCCGGGACAAGGATCCCAGTCGGTCGGGATGTTGCGCGAGCTCGCCGAGCGCTATCCGCGGGTCCGACGCACCTTCGACGAGGCCTCGGCGGTCCTCGGCGAGGATCTCTGGGCGGTCTGTCAGAACGGTCCGGCCGCGGCGCTCGATGCGACCGAGACGACCCAACCGGCGATGCTGACCGCGGCGGTCGCGACCTATCGCGTGTGGCGTGACCAGGGC
>JAJXYU010000366.1 GCA_021780395.1 Pseudomonadota bacterium | reverse complement strand
GCGCCGGGCCGGCGGGCGCGAATGGATCGAGACCCGCGGCGGGCGCGTCCTCCGTTGCCGGAGTGATCGCTCTGGCGAGCGCGGGCGCGTCGGTCGGCGGCGCGCGCGGGATTGAGAGCCGCAGTCCCGTGCGCATGGGTCGCCGGCCGGTGGACAGGGCGGCGTCGCACTCGAGTCCGAGGTCGCCGAGGAGATCACGGGCCCCGCGCGCGAACGCCGCCTGGTCCGCGACGAGCGGCCGCAGCCGCTCGATCGTCGCGCCGGACCGACGATCCAGTTCGTCACGCGTGCCCGTGAGCAGCGCGGTGGCAATCGGTGGCAGGGCCGTCCCGCTGAGACGCTCGCGCAGCCGCAGCGGCAGTGCCCGGGCGAGCTCGGTCAAGCGATCGTTCGCCGGCGCGCCCGGCGTGGCGCGCGCGAGTTCCTCCGCGAGATCCTCGGCGAGCGCGGCCGCGAGGTTGCGGGCGACGCCGGGCAGCCCGCGGGCGCCGAGGGCCTCGCACCGCACGTCCTCGATCGCGTCGTAGAGCGCACCGGCGCGCGGATCGGTCGGCCGAGCCAGGGCGTGCAGCGCCGGATCATGGTGCGCAAGCCGCAGCGCGAGCCGGTCGGCGTGCCCGCGCAACCGCGCCGCGGCCGCCGCATCGAGCGGTGCCGCGGGCATCGCAATCCGCGGTGTGGCGCGGTCCGTCACGCGCGCGGGCGGACCGAATGCGATCTCGACGCGCGTTGCCTGCGCGAGCGCACGCGTCGTCTGCGCGAGCGCGCGCGTGAATCGATCGACCGGGGATCGGCGCTCGGGCACGGACGGTTCGCGGCGTCAGACCGCCGGGATCCGCGCGGCGCTCTCCGGGAGCTCGTCGTCGAACGCGCGCTGGAAGAATTCCGCGACCGTTGCGCGCTCCGGCTCGTCGCACTTGTTCAGGAAGGTCATCCGGAACGCGAGGCCGACATCGCCGAAGATCCGGGTGTTCTCCGCCCACGCGATCACGGTGCGCGGGCTCATCACCGTCGACAGGTCGCCGTTGATGAACGCGCTGCGGGTCAGGGCGGCGACGCGCACCATCGCGCTCACGGTCCGCCGTCCCGCGTCGTCATCGAACCCTGCGGCCTTCGCGAGCACGATCGCGGTCTCGGCGTCGTGGTCGAGGTAGTTCAACGTCGTCACGATCGACCAGCGGTCCATCTGTCCCTGGTTGATCGGCTGGGTGCCATGATAAAGACCGGTCGCATCGCCGAGCCCGATCGTGTTCGCGGTCGCGAACAACCGGAAACCCGGGTGCGGGTCGAGCACACGGTTCTGATCGAGCAGCGTGAAGCGCCCGTCCGCCTCGAGGACGCGCTGGATCACGAACATCACGTCCGGTCGGCCCGCGTCGTACTCGTCGAACACCAGTGCGATCGCGCGCTGCAGCGCCCAGGGCAGCAGGCCCTCGCGGAACTCCGTGACCTGCCGGCCGTCGCGCACCACGATCGCATCGCGGCCGACGAGATCGGTCCGGCTGACGTGCCCATCCAGGTTCACGCGGATCATCGGCCAGTTGAGGACCGCGGCCACCTGCTCGAGGTGGGTCGATTTTCCGGTGCCGTGATAGCCCTGGATCATCACCCGGCGGTTGAACGCGAAGCCCGCGAGCACCGCGAGCGTGGTCTCGGGATCGAACCGATAGGACTCGTCGCGCCGCGGCACGTAGTCGCTCGGCCGGGAGAACGCGGGCACCAGGATGTCGCTCGCGACGCCGAACTCGCGCGCCGAGATTCGGGTGTCCGGGGTCGCAACCAAGAGATCGTCGGCGGTGGTCACTGGCGGATTTCCTGCGCGCTGTCGCGTGGCTGCGCGCCGCGAGAGTAACACCGGATCGAGGCGCTGCGCTGGGTTCGCGGCGCGGTACCCGGCGGCGCCGAAAATTTGTATACTGTCCACAATAAACCTGTCAAGCGCGCCGGGCACTGACCGCCGCGGCGGGGACCAGGACCATTCGAGCGTGAGATCGCGGAGGTCGACGTGCGCCTGAGGGACATTCCCGCCAATCCCGCGCTGATCCGCCCGTCGCGACCGCTGCCGCGGTCGGTCGGCGTGATCGGCGCCGGGACCATCGGTCCGGACATCGCGTATTACCTCGCGAGCGAGATTCCGGGGCTGCGACTCGTGCTCGTCGACATCGCGCCGGAGGCGCTCGAGCGCGCTCGAGCGCGCATTCACGCCCAGACGGACAAGGGCGTGCAGCGCCGCAAGCTCTCGGCGGAGCGTGCTGCGTCGATTCGCGCCGGACTCGCGCCGACCTCCGATTACGCCGCGCTCGCCGGGTGCGAATGGGTGATCGAGGCCGCGACCGAGGATCTTGCGGTCAAGCGGCGGATCTTCGCCGCGGTCGAGGCGGTGGTCGCACCGTCCGCCTATCTGTCATCCAATACGAGTTCGCTGCCGGCGAGCCGCCTGTTCGGGCACCTCGCGCACCCCGGGCGGGCGACCGTGACCCATTTCTTCGCGCCCGCGTTCCAGAATCCGATCGTCGAGGTGATCGACTGGGAACGCGCGGACGACGCGACGATCGCGTGGTTCCGTGGTTTGTTCGCGGCGACCGGCAAAGTGCCGCTGGTCACGCGCGATGCCGTCTGCTTCATGCTCGATCGCGTATTCGACAACTGGTGCAACGAGGCCGCGTTGCTGCTCGAGCGGGCGGACGCGGCGCAGGTCGACGCGGTGGCCGGCGAGTTCGCGCACGCCGGGCCGTTCTTCGTGCTGAACCTCGCGAACGGCAATCCGATCATCGTCGAGGCGAACACGCTGCAGGCCGAGGAGGAGGGTGCGCATTACCGGCCGGCACGGATCTTCGCGTCGGTCGAGCGCTGGAAACTGCCCGCGCGCGGCGCGACGGCGCCAACGATCGACGCGACGCTGCACGCGGCGATCCGCGATCGGCTGCTTGGGATCCTGTATGCCCAGACGGTCGACATCCTCGACCGGGAGATCGGTCGGCCGGCGGATCTGGAACTCGGTTGCCGGCTCGCATTCGGATTGAAGCACGGGCCGCTCGAGCTGATGCGGCGTGCCGGCGAGCCGGAGGTGGACCGGGTTCTCGGGCGGCTGGCCGGGGAACGGCCGGGCATGCCGCGGCTCAAGCGGCCGCTCGCCGCCTACCTCGATTTCCGGCGCGACGTGCTGGTCGACGACGTCGACGGCGTCTGCGTGATCACGCTGCGCCGTCCGGAGGCGCTGAATGCGCTGCACGACCAGCTCAACGACGAGATCCTCTCGGTGTTGACGGAGCGCGCGTCCGATCCCGGCACGCAGGGCTTCGTGATCACCGGCTACGGGTCGCGCGCGTTCTGCGCCGGCGCGGACATCGGCCGCTTTCCGTCGCTGCTCGGCGATGCGGCGGCGTCACGCGACTACGCGCGCGCGTGTTCGCGGCTGCTGGTCGCGCTCGATCGGGCGGCCAAACCGGTCGTCGCCGCGTTGAACGGCCTCGCGCTCGGTGGCGGGCTCGAACTCGCGCTGCGTTGTCACGCGATCGTCGGGATTCGCGGCGCGAAGCTGCAGTTTCCGGAGATCGGACTCGGCATCGTTCCGGGCATCGGCGGTCTCGCGGTGCCGTACCGGCGCTGGCCGCAGGCGGCGGAGCTATTTCACCGGATGTTGCGTCGCGCGGAGCGCATCGACGCCGAGACCGCGGCGCGCCATGGGGTGATGGAGCTGTGCGAAGATCCCGCCGAGCTGATCCCGACCGCGATCGCCATGGTAGGCGCCCTCGTCGGACGGGTGCCGGCGCCGGTGGACGGCCCCGTGTGCATCGCCGCGCCGGCAGCGGCGCCGGCGGTCGGCGCCGACGGCGCGCCGCTCAGCGC
>JAJXYU010000116.1 GCA_021780395.1 Pseudomonadota bacterium | reverse complement strand
GTCCCGTACCGTACTGAGCCCCCGGGCAATAATCAAGCGGGCGATCCCCGACAGGATTAACGCAGTCTTAAGGAGCGCGCACGCCGCGGCGCTGCGCACTTGTCGTATGGTACGCGCTCGACGTGAACGTCCACACCGCCGACGGCCGATGGAACCATCGAATCATGCCCATTCGCGAACTCAATGCGACCTGGCCCCTGCTGCTCGGCATGGGCATTCTGATGCTCGGCGCCGGCCTGCAGAGCTCCTTGCTCGGGGTGCGCGCGACGATCGAGGGGTTCCCGCCGACCGTCACGGGACTCATCATGTCCTGCTATTACGTCGGCTACCTGTTCGGCACGATCGCCACCCCGCGGATGGTGCGTCGGGTCGGCCATATCCGGGCGTTCGCGGCGCTCGCGGCGGTCGCGTCCGGCGCCGCGCTCGTGCACGGCGCGTTCGTCGAACCGGTGACCTGGGCGGTGATGCGCCTCCTGTCCGGATTGTGCTTCGCGGGCATCTACGTGGTCGCCGAGAGCTGGCTCAACGACCGCGCGAGCCGCGAGACGCGCGGCCGGTTGTTCGCGATCTACATGGCGGTGCTCTACGTGGGCCTCGGCGCCGCGCAGTTCCTGCTGGTGCCCTGGAGTCCCGCGACCACCGTGCCGTTCATGATGGTGTCGTTGTTGATCTCCGCGTCGATGGTGCCGATCGTGTTGTCCGCCCAGCAAGCCCCCGAGGTCGCGCTGCCGCGCCGTGTCCGCTTGCGCGACCTGTACCGCGATGCGCCCCTCGGCGTCGCGGGCGTCACGGTCGCCGGATTGATCTCTTCGATCATCTTCTCGATGGGCACGGTGTATGCCCGCCTCAGCGGGCTCACGATCACCCAGGTCGCCGCGTTCATGTCGGTCAGCATCCTCGCGGCGGTGCTGACCCAGTACCCGGTAGGCCGGCTGTCCGACCGAATGGACCGCCGAACATTGATCGCGATCGTGTGCACGATCGCGACCGGCGTGGCCGCGACGATCGTCGTATTCCACCGGATCCCGCATGCGCTCCTGCTGGGCCTCGCAGCGCTGTTCAGCGGCTCGGCGCTCACCTTGTACTCGCAATCGGTCTCGCACGTGAACGACAAGCTCGAGCCCGCCGAGATGGTCGCCGCGAGCAGCAAGCTGCTGCGGATCAACGGGACCGCGGCGGCGTTTGGGCCCTTGGCGATGGGCGGCCTGTTCTCGGTGTTCGGACCGCGCGCGTATTTCGCAACTCTCGGTAGCTTGACCGCGAGCCTGATGATCTACGACCTGTGGCGCAAGGCGAGGGGCGAACCCGCGCCGCAGGACCATCGCGCGCGCTTCGTCGAGACGCGTCCGCGCGCTTGATCCCGCGGCTCGGAACTCGAGCGACGCCCTTATCGGGCGGCGTTATTCTCGGTGTTCTCAAAAATACGACATATCATATTGTAATATATATATTTATTGTTGATTAATTGCTGCGCGTTCTCCGTGAGTAATTTATAAAAACCGAATGAATTCAATCGACTCTATGACGAAGTGACATTCATTCGAGTAATTTTCTATTATGCTTATTTATCAGATTCTTAAAGAATAACAGTCAATTAATACTAGAAACATTTCACTTTAACTAAATGACTTGAAGTCCAGGTCGGGCAAGTCCATCCGGGCCTTCGCCGATTTCGACCCCGCGAGCCGCTGCCGCATTGGCAGTCGACCGTTGCGAGCGTAGTCTGCTGCGAGTTCCGCAGTGGAACCGCAACCTCGGGACGCTCATGGCCATCAAACGCACGCACAAGGGACGGAGCACGCCGGCCCGGAAGTCGACATCCAGCGCGCCGATTCGTCACGTCGAGATCCTTCGGGTCGCCGCACTGGTCCCGGATCACGCCTACATCGGCTGGCTCTGCAAGAATCGCGGCTGCGGCCGCCTGATCGCGCTGACCCCGGAATCGCTCGCGGCGATCGGCTCGAGCACCGGATTCGGTGACCCGCTGAGCGCGATCCGCTGTCCTCACTGCGGCGAAGAGGATCTGTATCGCTTCAGCGCCCGCACCGAGATCGTGTACCCGCCGACCGGCCCGGGATGAACCGCGCTCCTCGGCCGCGAGCGCGGCGTACAGCGCGGCGCCGTCGAGCTCATCGCGCAGATTCCGCGCATAGCGGACGACGTCGTCGGGCGACCCGGCTGCCAGGCGCTTACCAATAAGGGAAGCGCCGCGAATTGTCCAGGCCGCGCGCGGCCCGTCCGTTCAGTACCGCCGTGCCCAGCGGCCGCCGACCAGTCGCCAGCCGTACCGGGTGTGCACCCATCGCCGAGGAACCCACCGGAAGCCGGGCCGTGGCGGTGCCCAATGGCCGCGCACCCAGACGTAGCCGCGCGGTGACCAGCGCCAGAAGCCCGCGATCCAGAAATACCCGGGGTAGGGCGGGGCACCGTAGACTTCGACGCGAGCTGCCGGGGGTGCGACCCATACCGTGCCCGCGACCGCGTATCGTGGGGGCGCGGCGACGCACGCGGACAGCGCCAGACTGGACCCCAACGCGAGCATCGCGATCACCGACCGTGCCCTCGACATGACGTTCTCCGGTTGAGTTGCCGATCACCGCGTACAACGTCTGGCGCGCCCACGCGTTGACCGGCGTCGTCCAGGCGGCGCGAACCCGATGCCACGCGGGCGGGGGTTGTCGCGCTCCGCGGCAGTTTCCAGTAGGCTGATCGCCTCTTATGACGACGCGCCGCGGTAGCGCATCCATCGCCTTCGTCGCGGCCATGGGTGGATTCCTGGTCGGCTTCGACGCGACCGTGATCGCGGGCACGCTGCCCTTCCTCCGCCACTACTATTTCGAAACCGCCCGCGGCGGCGGCGACCTGCGACTCGGGATCGCGATCAGCTGCCTCGAGTGGGGCGCGATGGCCGGCAATCTCTGCGCCGGATGGCTCGCCGACGGGTACGGCCGTCGAATGACCCTGCAGGTCACGGCGGCGTTGTTCCTTCTGTCCTCGATCCTCGCAGCCACCTCGGGTTCGTATGCCGTGTTCGTCGCGGCACGGGTCATCGGGGGCCTCGGCGTCGGCAGCGCGATCCTCGTCGCACCGATGTACATCGCCGAGATCGCGCCGCCGAGCCGACGCGGCATGCTCGTCTCCGTGAACCAACTGATGATCGTGATCGGCATCGCCGCCTCGTCGGTGTCCAACTGGCTGCTGCTCCCGGCCGGTCGGGACAACTGGCGGTGGATGCTGGGTGTCGAAGCCGTGCCCTCGATCGCCTTCCTGATCCTGCTCGCGCAGGTTCCCGAGAGCCCGAGATGGCTGTTGCTCGAGGGTCGAGACCGCCCGGCGCGCGAGGCCCTTGGCAGGCTCGGGGACCTCGGTCTCGAGACGCCTTACGAATCGCTGCGAGCGGCGATCGCGTCCGTGCCGGCCTCCGGAATCGAATCCTTGCGGGAAAGGAACATCCGGGATGTGCTCCTTTTCTGCATTGGCCTCGGGGTGTTTCAGCAGGTCACCGGGATCAATGCGGTTTTCTACTACCTGCCGGTCATTTTCACCAAGAGCACCGGCAACCTCGTCGACGCATTCTGGCAGACGGTCGTGGTCGGCTTCGTCAACGTGCTCATGACGCTCCTCGCGATGCGGTTCATCGATCGGGTGGGGCGTCGCCCCTTGCTGCTGATCGGCGGCCTCGGAATGACCGCCTCGCTGCTCACGATCAGCGCGGGATTCGAGTGGAAACCGGCCGACCGGTGGCTCGTGCTGCCCGCGGTCATCGCCTACGTGGCCTCGTTCGCGGTGTCCTTCGGTCCGATCGTCTGGGTGCTCGTGTCGGAGCTGTTCCCGAATCGAAGCCGGGCGATCGCGA
>JAJXYU010000346.1 GCA_021780395.1 Pseudomonadota bacterium | reverse complement strand
ATCGCCGCGACGAAGGCCGCGAACGCGCGCATCGCTAACCGACCGATCCGGGAGCCGCGGCCGTCGCCGCGCCGACCGCCGCAAACGCGCGTTCCGCGGCGCCGATCGTCGCGTCGACGTCCGCGGGCGTGTGGGCGGCGCAGACGAAGCCCGCCTCGAAGGCCGACGGCGCGAGATACACGCCGGCCGCGAGCATCTGGTGGAAGAAGCGTGCGTACCGCCGTGCATCGCAGGCGGCGACCTTCGCGTACGAATCGACCCGGGATTCCGGCGTGAAGAACAGCCCGAACATCCCGCAGACGTGATTGGTCGCGAGCGGCACGCCGGCGCGGCGCGCCGCCGCCTCGAGCCGCTCGACGAGCGCCGCGGTCGTCGCCGCGAGGTGCGCGTGGAAGCCCGGCGCCGAGATCGCCTCGAGCGTCGCGAGCCCCGCGGTCATCGAGACCGGATTGCCCGACAGCGTTCCGGCCTGGTAGACGGGTCCGAGCGGCGCGAGCCGGCGCATCACGTCGCGACGGCCGCCGAACGCGCCGACCGGCATCCCGCCGCCGATGATCTTGCCGAGGGTCGTGAGGTCCGGCCGGATCCCGTACAGGGCCTGCGCGCCGCCGAGCGCGACGCGGAACCCGGTCATCACCTCGTCGAAGATCAGCAACGCGCCGCTGCGATCGCATTCGGCGCGCAAGGTCTCGAGAAAGCCGGCGGCCGGCGGCACGCAGCTCATGTTGCCCGCGACCGGCTCGACGATCACGCACGCGATCGAGTCGCCGATCGCCCGGAAGGCGTCCCGCACCCCCTGCGGATCGTTGTACGCGAGCGTGACCGTGTGCTTCGCGAGGTCCGCCGGAACGCCCGGCGAGGAGGGCACGCCGAGCGTCAGCGCACCGGAGCCCGCCTTGATCAGCAGCGAATCGGAGTGGCCGTGATAGCAGCCTTCGAACTTCACGATCGTCTCGCGGCCGGTGAACCCCCGCGCGAGGCGGATCGCGCTCATCGTCGCCTCGGTGCCGGAACTCACGAACCGCAGCATCTCGATCGCGGGCATCGTCTCGACGACCTTGCGCGCAAGCCGCGTCTCGAGCTCCGTCGGCGCGCCGAAGCTCAATCCGTCCGCGGCCGCCCGCTGGACGGCGGCGACGACCCGCGGGTCGGCATGCCCGAGGATCGCCGGACCCCAGGAGCCGACGTAATCGATGAACTCGCGGCCGTCCGCGGCGAACATCCGCGAACCGGCGGCGCGGCGGACGAACACGGGATCGCCACCGACGCCGCGGAACGCGCGCACCGGTGAATTCACGCCACCAGGAATGTATTCGCAGGCTTCTTCGTACAGGCTCACCGGGCGTCTCCTCGCGGTCGATCGGCCGCGACGGATTCTAGATCCACTACACGGTCCGCGTCTCGCCCGGGAGCGTCGGTCGCCGCGGCAGCTCGAGCACCACTTCGAGACCGCCGTCGGGCCGGTTGCTCGCGCGCGCACCGCCGCCATGCGCGCGCAGCACCTGCGCGGTGATCGCGAGGCCGATCCCTTCGCCGCCGCTGTCGCGGTCGCGCGATTCCGCGACCCGGTAGAAGGGTTCGAAGATGCGCGCCAGGTCCGCGGCCGGGACACCGGGGCCGTGATCGCGGATCGAGATCCGCGCCGCGTCGTCGAACGCCCGCAGGTCGACCTCGACCGCTGCGCCCTCCGGACTGTAGCGGATCGCGTTGCGCAGCACGTTCTCGATCGCGCTGCGCACCAGCTCACGGTTCGCGGCCACCTCGATCGGGGCGTCCGCCGCGAACCGGACCGAGCCGCGCTTCGCCGCCGCCTCGTAGTTCGCGTCGCTCACGATCTCGGTGAGCAGCTCGCCGAGATCGACCGGCTCCAGGTCGAGGCGCGGCGACTCGTCCTGCAGTCGCGCGAGCTTCAGCACCTGGCCGATCAGGGCGTCGAGCCGTTCGATCTCGCGCTCCATCCGGTCGGTCTGGCGCGCCGAGTCGGAGGGCGAACGGCGCGCGAGCGCGACCGCGACCCGCATCCGCGCGAGCGGCGACCGCAACTCGTGCGAGATGTCGCGCAGCAGCCGGGTCCGTGCCGCGCGCGTCGCGCGCAGCTGATCGGCCATCGCGTCGAACTCGCGGGCGAGGACCGCGAGCTCGTCGCGCCGGCCGTCGAGGCCGACGCTCACGCGCACCGCGAGGTTGTCCGACGCGAGCGCCCGCGCGCCCGCCTGCATCCGCCGGATCGGCGCGGACAGGTGGCGCGCGAGCCAGCCGCTCGCGATCGCGCTCACGATCAATGCGATCGCGAGCACCGCCGGCGGAATCCCGGGCAGCGCGAACGCGCCGAACAACATCGAGCGTCGCGGGACCACGAGGATCGTGTATGCGGCGCCGTCGGCGGTGACCAGCCGGGGCGAGGGGCGCATCGGCTGCAGATGGATTCCCTGCGTGCGGTCATGCTTTACGAGCGCCGCGGCGCGGCGGCCGAGCCGCAAGCGCCGTATCGCGGGCGGCGACAGCGGGCGGCCGAGGATGTCCCTGCCGTCCGGACCGACGACGAACAGATCGTGACCCGGCACGCGATGCTCGTTCGCCGCGACCCACGCGCGCAGGCGCGCGGGCCCGCCGGCGGCGAGCGCCTCGGCCGCGGCCAGCTCGACCGGCGCGTGTCGCTGCCATTCGTGCGACTCGAATTCCCGGGTCGCGATCGCGTCGGTCACCGCGATGCTGCCGCCGGCGATCACCGTCATCGCCAGCCAGAACAGCACGAAGATCCGGACGAACATCCTAGTCCTCAGCGATCGTCAGCATGTAGCCGGAGCCACGGACGTTGCGGATCCCGGGGTTCGTGCTCTTCTCCAAATCCAGCTTGCGGCGCAGGTTGCTGATGTGCGTGTCGATGCTGCGATCGTACGGCACCAGCTTGCGGCCGAGCGCCTGCTCGGTCAGCGCTTCACGCGAGATCACCTGCCCCGGCGAACGCATCAGGAGCTCGAGCACGCGGAACTCCGCGCCGGTGAGCGGCACCGGGTCGCCCGCGACGCGAACCTGGTGCGTCCCCGTATGCAGCGCGATCGGGCCCACCGCGAGCGACTCGGGTGCGTCGGTGCGCGCCGCGCGCAGCGGCGCGCGTCGCAGGATCGCGCGGAGCCTGGCGACGAGCTCGCGGGGGTTGAACGGCTTGCCGAGGTAATCGTCGGCGCCGAGTTCGAGACCGACGATGCGATCGACGTCGTCCCCCCGCGCGGTCAGCATCAGGATCGGGGTCGGGTGCGCGGCGCCGAGCTCCCGCAGCACGTCGAATCCGCCGACGCTCGGCAGCATCACGTCGAGGATCACGATGTCGAAGTCGTGGCCGCGGAGCGCGCGCAGCGCCTCGCCGCCGTCGTGCACGCTGGTCACGTCGAACCGCTCGCCGCTCAGGTACTCGGTGAGCATCTGGCACAGTTCGCGGTCGTCGTCGACGAGCAGCACGCGCGCGATGCCGTTCTCGCCAGAAAACGCGCCGTTCGCATTCATCTCGCGTGCCGCCCTCCAGTCTCGCTCCTCCTCGAGCGCATACTCTGGCACACCCCGGGGTACCCGGGTCGGATCCTCGGGTGCGGATTCACAAATCTTTGCACTACCGCGCATGGGCCGACGCTGGAATTCACAGAACTTTGCCGATCCTTGCGCTGCCGACGACACTCGTTCACGGTGTCCGCGCCTAGACTGCCTCCCGGTCAATCGATCGAACGAGACTCAGGAGGACGATGGCATGCGGAATCCAAATCGAATCGCGAGGGCGGCCGGCGTGATCGCGGTCGCGGTGATCGCGCTCGGCATCGCCGCGCCGCGCGCGGCGCGGGCGTCGGTGGACGGCGCGGCACCGCCGCCGTC
>JAJXYU010000337.1 GCA_021780395.1 Pseudomonadota bacterium | reverse complement strand
CGCGCGGATCCTCGCGGTCGAGGAGCGCAACGCGCGCGCCGCGCGCGGGGCCGACACCGCGGTCGGCCTGTGCGAGCGAGCGTTCGACCACGTCGTGCGGGCGAGCGGCCGCGCGCTGCTCGCCGCGGCGCTCGCGAACGACCCGGGACTCGAAGCGCATGGCGAGCGCTGGGGGCTGCTCGGCGAGCGCCTGGTCGAGGACGTGGTCGCCGGCGAACGCTTCTCGAACCTCGTCGACGGGCGCCTCGCGCTCGCGCGGCCGATCGTCGCGATCGGCGCGCCGGTCGGCGCCTATTACCCGGAAGTCGCCCGCCGGCTCGGCGCGCGACTCGAGATCCCGGAGCACGCGGCCGTGTGCAATGCGGTCGGCGCGGTCGCCGGGGTCGTCGCGCAGTCGGTGGACGTGCTCGTGAACCAGACGAGCCTGAACAACTTCCGGGTGCACGATCCGGCCGGCCATGCAGACTACAACGACGTCGCGGCCGCCCTGGAGCACGCGCGCCGAATCGCGACCGAGCTCGCGCTCGCGGCCGCGGATCGCGCGGGCGCGGCCGATCCGCACGTCGAGATCGAGATCGACGAGCGACTCGCGCACCTCGAGTCCGGCAGCGAATACCTCGCCGAGGCGCGCGTGCACGCGACCGCGACCGGTCGGCCGCTCGCCGGCCACGGCTCCCCACCGGTCTAGCGCGATGCGCGAGGCGGCACCGACGCGAGGGACCGGCGGCGGGCGCGACCTTCGGCTCGATGCGCTGCGAGGCTTCTTCCTCGCGGTGATGGCCGGCGTGCACGTGCCGACGCCGCTGTCGCGCTGGCTGCACGAGCCCTTCGGGTACCTGAGCGCGGCGGAGGGCTTCGTGTTCCTCGGTGCGTGCCTCGCGGGGCTCGTGTTCGGCAAGATCGGTCGGCGCGAGGGTGCGCGCGCGATGCGCGCGCGGGTCTTCGCGCGGGTGCGCCGGATCTACCAGACGCACCTCGCGCTGGTGCTCGCCGCGGTGCTGCTGGCGTGGTGGCTCGCACGCTGGGTACGCCCGCTCGCGTACCACTTCCATCCGTTCCTGATGCACCCGCTCGAAAGCCTCGCGTTGATTCCGTTGCTGCTGCACCAGCCGCCGCTGTTCGACATCCTGCCGCTCTACGTGCTGTTCCTCGGGCTCACGCCGTGGTGGCTCGGGATCGCCGCGCGCCGCGGCTGGACCCCGGTGCTCGCGGTCTCGGCCGGGGTGTGGTTGGTCGCGCAGTTTCACCCGTTCGGCGCGCCGCTGCGCGCGCTCGGCGACCGGGTGCCGCTCGAACTCGGCTCGTTCAACGTGCTCGCGTGGCAGCTGCTGTGGATCCTCGGGCTCGCGTTCGGCGACACCATCGCGCGCGATCCCGGCGCGCTCGCGCGCCATCGGCGCCGCGTGCTGGTGCCGGCCCTCGTGCTCGTCGTCGCGGGCGTGGTCTTGCGGCACCGGCTCGGCCTGCAGCCGGCGGCGCTGCCGAACTTGCCGTTCTGGACCAGCAAGTGGCGGCTCGGGCCGTTGCGGCTGTTGAACTCGCTCGCCTGGGCGGCGTTCCTGTGGAGCTGGAATCCGCACCCGCCGAACCGCTGGATCGCGCCGACCGCGCTGCTCGGGCGGCGTTCGCTCGCAATCTTCGCGGCGCACATCCCGCTCGCGATCGCTGCGACCAGCGTGCTGCAGCTGCACCCGGTCGGGGAGGCCGCGAGCACCGCGATCGGTTTCGCGGTGATCGCGGCGCTGTTCGTGCTGGCGTGGTGGCTCGACTGGCGAGAGCGACCCCGGGCTAGCTGAGGAGCGGAAAGACGCAGCGGACGCGGGTGCCGCCGCCGCGACGGCCCTCGATGCGCAGGCTCCCGCCGACGGCTCGCGCGCGGTACTGCATGATCGTCATCCCCATCCCACGGCCAGGCCGTGGCGCGGGCCGGAGCCCGACGCCGTCGTCGACGATCGACAGCGCGGCCTGCAGAGGATTCGCCCGCAACGAGATCGTCACCTGCCGGGCACGCCCGTGTTCGCAGGCGTTCAGCAGCGCCTCCTGCGCGATCAGGTACAGATGGGTCGCGCTCGACTCCTCGATCGCGGGTACGGCGTCCGAGACGCCGCGCAGACGCACGGTCACGCCGTAGTTCGCGCGCGTCCTGTCGACGAGCCGGTGCAGCGACTCGACCAGGCCGCCGCGGTCGAGCGCGACCGGGGAGAGGCCGAGCGCCATCTTGCGCGTGTTCTGGATCGCCTGATTCGTCAACGCGATGATCTCGTCGAGCTGGGTCGCGGCCGGCGGCGAGGCCGCGGCGACCGTCGGCGCGATTCCACGCAGCAGCAGCGCGATCCCGGTCAACTCCTGACCGAGGCCATCGTGCAGGTCGGAGCCGAGCCGCTGGCGCTCGAGGTGCACGATCTCGGCGATCTCCTGTTCCAGGCGTTTGCGTTCGGAGACGTCCTGGATCACGATCACCCGCTTCTGCTCGCCTTGCCAGTCGATCGCGTTCGACAGCACCTCGGCTGCGAACGGCGTGCCGTCCGCGCGGTGCAGCAGCACCGAGCGCTCCGCCCGGGGGTCGTCCGAGTGCAACAGGCGCCGTACGGCCGCTTCGCGCTGCGCCGGGCTGCCCGCGGGCGCGGCGAGCACGTCGAGCACGTGCGTGCCGAGCAGCGCGCCGCGATCGCGGCCGGCCATCCGCTCGAACGCCGGATTCGTGAACTCGATCCGATCGGCGGCATCCACCAGCGCGACGCCCTCGCGCATCGTCTCGAGGATTCTCGCCTGGCTCTGCAGCTCGAGCTCCATGCGCTTGCGCTCGTCGATGTCGATGCACACGCCGACGAAGGCGATCGCGCGCCCGGCCTCGTCGTGCGCGGTGACCATCGCGCGCTCGTGGATCCAGCGCCAGCGACCGCTGCGCGTGCGGACCCGGTACTCGACGATGTACGTGCCCGCGAGCCCGGCGGCTTCCGCGCTCCACGCGCTCAGGCACAGATCGAGGTCGTCCGGGTGGATGTTCGCCCGCCAGGACGGGCTGTTCGACGGGCCTTCGCAGGGGTCGATGCCGAGGGCCGTGCACCAGTCGTTCAGCCAGCGAAACTGCCCCTCCAGCGAGTTCTCCCAGACCCCGATGCGCGTGCCCCAGGTCGCGGTGGCGAGGCGCGCCTCGGCCGCCCGCAGCTCGAGCTCCGCACGCTTGCGCGCGTCGATGTCGATCGTGACGCCCGCGACGCGCAACGCCCGCCCGTGCTCGTCCCGGCGCACGACCCGTGCGCGCACCATCACCCAGCGCCAGCCGCCGGCGAGCGTGCGAAGGCGGTACTCCGTCTCGTAAAAGTCGTACTGGCCCTCGATCAGGTCGTTGTACCTCGCGAACGGCGAGCCGTCGTCCGGATGGATCCGTGCCGCCCAGCGTCGCCGGTGGTCGGGACCGAGGCAGGGATCGACGCCCATCGCTGCGCACCAGTCGCCGTACCAGTACACCTCGTCGCGCGCGACGTCGATCTGCCAGAACCCGAAGTCCGAGCCCTGGAGCAGCGAATCGATCTGCTCGGCATCGAGCGCCGGTGCACGGTACGCGGTCACCGAGCGCACCGGCATCACGGCCCCGCGGTCCCCGGTGGCGGCCGCGGTCCGGCGCGCCCCGCTTCGATCGCGCACGCGAGCGACTGCGCTGCGGCGCGGATCGCGGCCGCTTCGCCGCCGCCCGCGTAGATGATCGACCGCGAGGAGTTGATCAGCAGTCCCGCCCGGTCGCGATCGAGACCCGCGGCGAGCGTCGCGTCGAGATCGCCGCCCTGCGCGCCGATCCCGGGCACGAGGAACGGCACGTCGGGGTGCGCTGCGCGCAGCGCCGCCATCTCGCGCGGGAAGGTCGCACCGACCACGAG
>JAJXYU010000040.1 GCA_021780395.1 Pseudomonadota bacterium | reverse complement strand
TCTGCAGGCTCTTCGAGGCGCGCGCGATCGCGTACGCCATCGGGTAGCCGACCAGCAGGCAGATCAGCGTCGAGAAGAACGCGGTGCGCAGGGAGTAAAGGTACGACAGCACGTAGATGTCATCGGTGAACAGGTACCGGTAGTTCGCGAGGTTCAGCGCGATGCGGATGTGATCGTTCGCGCCGACGGTTAGAATGTCGGTGAACGGCGGCACGCGCAGCGCGAGGTCCGCGAAGCTGATCTTCAGCGCGAACGCGAACGGAATCAGGAAGAACACGAAGAGATAGACGAGCGGCGGCAGGATGATCAGCCACTGGCCGTGGCGTTCCATCCAGCGGGCGAACCGCGGACGGCGGTAGGGTGCCGGGGGCGGCGCCGGTCGCGAGTCGGCGACGGTCATGGATTACGCCAGGTGAACATGCGCAAGCAGAAAGCGACGACGAAGCCCGCGGCGCGCCGCGCGCGCGCGACCCACGGCCGGCAGCGACAGCGCCTGATCGACGCGTGCATCTCGGCGCTGCACATCCACGGCCCGTCGCAAACCACGGTCGAGAAGGTCGTCGCGATCGCCGACATGTCGCCTGGCATCGTCCGTTTCTATTTCGACTCGAAGGCCGCGATGCTGGTCGCGTCGCTGCAATATCTGTCCACGGAATTCGAGGAGCGGGTGATCGTCCCGGTCGCGGCACTGACCGCCACGCCGGTCGCGGCGCTCGAGCGGATGGTCGACCTGTATCTCGACCCCGAGATCGCGAGCGCGCGCAAGGTGTCCGTATGGTATTCCTTCTGGGGAGAGGCGAGTTCCCGTCAGGAATACTACGACATCTGCGGCCAGAAGGACGAGCGGTTCGCCGCGCTGGTTCGCGACCTGATCGGACGGCTCATAGAGCAAAGCGGCCAGACGCAGCTCGACCCGGACGGGATCGCGCTCGGCTTGATCGGGGTGCTCGAGATGCTCTGGCAGGGCTTCGCGTTCCAGAACGAGACCGCGATCGATCGTGCCGCCGCCCGGCACCGCTGCATGGCATATCTGCGGTCGGTGTTCCCGGGCCGCTTTCCCCCGGGACGCGGCGCCGCGGACGCCTTCGCCGCCGCGGACCCGGCGCGGCCGTTGCCGGCCTGGAGCTACGCGAATCCCGCGCTCCTGCGCAGTGAGCGGCGGGAACTCTACCGCGACGCCTGGCAGGTCGTCGCGGAGGCGTCGCGGTTCGATGCCGACGGCGCCTACGTTGCGGTCGACGCCGGCGCGGAGCGCGCGCTCGTGGTGCGCGATGCGCACGGGGTCCTGCGCGCATACCGCAACAGCTGTCCCGTCGAACCGCACGCGCTGATCGCGCACGGCGGTGGCGTGCTCGCCGGCGATCGCATCGAGTGCCGCCTGCACGGCCTCGCGTTCGACGCGGACGGGCGGGAGATCGGCGGCGGACCGGCGCTGCAGCCGTTGGTGGCCGCGATCGGCGCCGGCCTGGTGTTCGTGCGCGCAGGCGCGGGCCGTGCGGCAGCGGAGAGCGCGGTGTGGTGGAGCCGGCTCGGCGAGATCGAGCCGATCCCGATCGCGCCGCCCCACGAATCGATCGTCGCCGCGAACTGGAAACTCGTGATGGAACACGCGCTGTCGGTCGCGATGCCGGACGGCGCGGCGGCGTCCGGTGCCGAGGCCTGGTACGACGTCGAATGCTCGGCGTCGGATACGTCCGAGACGATCCTCTGGCGGGGCCGTCCATCCCTGACCGGACGACGATGGTCGCTCGATCGCTATCGCGCGATTCTCGGGGAGCGCGCGGGTGATCCCTGGCGGAGGGTCTTCGTCGCGCCGAACCAGTTGTTCGAGATCCGTCCGGACGGGTTGCTGTGCGTTCAGGTCCTGCCGATCGACGCGGGCGCGAGCCGGATCCGCCGGCTGCGTTTCTCGACGATCGCGGCCGACACGCGCGGCCGCATCGCGGACCGGCTCGCGGCCCGCATCGCCGCGTGCCTGCGGCGGGATGCACGCGACGCGCTCGAGTCGGCGCAGCGCGGCGGCGTCGAGTACGGCTACTGCGCGGCCGGTCCGGCGGCGGTGTCCGGCGCGGTCGCGCGCTTCCGCGCCTGGATCCGCGGCCGTCTCCCCGCGCTCGCGCACGAGGCGCCGCCCGGCGAAGCGCTGGGGCTTGTATAATCGCCGGACAGTGGTGACTGACACCCGGAGAGCGCGACGATGAACCTGACGGACCTGACCAAGAACGACTGGCACCAGCGCGCGGCGAAGCTGCGCTACGAGACCCGGCACTTCATCGACGGCCGCTACGTCGACTCGGTCGCCGGTGGACGATTCAAGGTCGTCAACCCCGCGACCGCGCAGGTGCTGTGCGAGGTGAGCGCCGGCGCCGCGGCGGACGTCGATCTTGCGGTCGCAGCCGCGAAGCGCAGCTTCGCTTCCCGGGTGTGGAGCCGCAAGGCGCCGCGCGAACGGATGGCGGTGCTCACGGCCTTCGCCCGGCTGATCGAGGCGAATGCCGAGCGCTTCGCGCTGCTCGACACGCTGTGCATGGGCAAGCCGATCCGCGACATGCTGACCATCGACATCCCCCAGGCGGCGACGAATTTCGCGTTCTTCGCCGAGTTCGTGGACAAGATCGACGGCGCGGTCACCGCGACCGCCGCCGACGCGTTCCACTACGTGCTGCGCGAGCCGCTCGGCGTGTGCGGATGCATCGTGCCCTGGAACTATCCGCTGCTGATGGCGGCCTGGAAGGTCGCGCCGGCGCTCGCCGCCGGCAACAGCGTCGTGCTGAAGCCGGCCGAGCAGTCGCCGCTGTCCGGCCTGCTGATGGCCGAGCTGTTCGTCGAGGCCGGCGGGCCCCCGGGCGTGTTCAACGTCGTGAATGGGCTCGGCGAGTCCGCCGGCGAAGCGCTCGCGCTCCACAACGATGTCGCGAAGATCGCGTTCACCGGCTCGACCGAGGTCGGCAAGCGGATGCTGGTGTACGCCGGTCGCTCGAACATGAAGCGCGTGAGCCTCGAGTGCGGCGGCAAGTCGCCGCAGATCTTCCTCGCGGACCTGCCGGACCTCGACGTCGCGGTGAACTACGCGATCAACGGCATCTACGGCAACATGGGCGAGGTGTGCAACGCGGGCTCGCGGCTGCTGATCGATCGGCCGATCGCGAAGGAGTTCATCGCGCGCATGGTCGAGCGTGGTCGCGACGCCTACCGTCCGGGGGATCCGCTCGATCCGGCGACGAACCTGGGGCCTCTGGTCACCTCGTCGCACTGCCAGCGCGTGAAGGGCTACATCGAACGGGGCAGGAGCGAGGGCGCGAAGCTCGAGTTCGGCGGCGGCGCGCCGGATTGGCCCGGCGCCTTCGTCGAACCGACGCTGTTCTCCGGCGTCGACAATCGCATGACGATCGCCCGCGAGGAGATCTTCGGCCCGGTCGCCGCCGCGATCGAGGTCGATGGGATCGAGAACGCCGTCGCGATCGCGAACGACTCGATCTACGGTCTCGCCGCCGCGGTCTGGACCCGGGACTTGAGCGTCGCGCACAAGGCGGTCCGCGACCTCGAGGCCGGCGTGATCTGGGTGAACTGTTTCGACCACGGCGACATGACCCAGCCGTTCGGCGGTTACAAGCAGTCCGGTCAAGGGCGCGACAAGTGTCTCGAGAGCCTGCTGTCGTACACCCAGACGAAATCCGCGTGGATTCACCTCGGCTAGCGCGACGGGGAATCCGGCGAGCGGAACGACGCATCCGGTGAGCGGCCCGGCGCCCCGGCGAAAACCGCCGGCGGCGCCGCGTCGCGGATCTCCGGGATCCGCGACTCCAGCAGGTCGTGGAATTCGACCATCCAGCATTCGAGCCGGGACAACGGGCCGGGCCGGTAGCCGCCGGATTGCAACCCGCGT
>JAJXYU010000223.1 GCA_021780395.1 Pseudomonadota bacterium | reverse complement strand
GTCGAGCGCACCGCTTCGCAATGGGCCGCGCGCGGCGCACCGGTCGAGTTCCTGGATCGCGACGCGGTCGCGGCCGCGACCGGGAGCGAGCGCTATCGCGGCGCGATGCTCGATCGGCGCGGCGGTGACTTGAACCCCTTGTCCTATGCGCACGGGCTCGCGCGGGCGGCGATCGACGCGGGCGCACGGATCCACGGCGGCACCCGGATCGAGTCGCTCGAGCGGGTGAGCGGCGGCTGGCGCGCGCGCGCGGCGCGCGGCGAGGTGGTCGCGAGCCGGGTCGTGATCGCGACCAACGGCTACAGCGACGCGCTGTGGCCCGGGCTGCGGCGCTCGGTGATCCCGGTGTTCAGCCAGATCGTCGCGACCGCGCCGCTTCCCGCGGCGCTCGCGGCGCGGATTTTGCCCGGCCGGTCGGTGCTCTACGAGAGCGGGCTCGTCACGGTGTACTATCGGGTCGACGCCGGCGGGCGGCTGCTGATCGGTGGGCGCGGGCCGCTGCACGAGATCCGGGCGCCTTCGGAGCTTGCGCATCTGACCGCCTATGCGCGGCGGCTCTGGCCGGCGCTCGACGACACCGCGTGGACCCATGCCTGGGGCGGGCGGATCGCGATGACCTGGGACCACTATCCGCACCTGCACGAGCCCGCGGACGGGATCCTGATCGCACTCGGCTACAACGGCCGCGGGGTCGCTCTGGCCAGCGCGCTCGGCGCGGAGCTCGCGCGCCGGCTGATCGATTCGCGCGCGGAGCTCGCGCTTCCGGTCAGCGCGTTGCGCGCGATCCCGCTGCATGCGCTCTGGCCGCTCGCGGTCAAGGCCGCGGTGCTGCGCGGCCGGATCGCGGACCGACTCGCGGACCGGTTGGGCGGGTAGCGGCGCGATGTGCGGTCGCTACGTGAGCAGGACCGGCGTTGATATGGGGGCCCATACCGATTATTATGGCCCCCCATATGAAGACGACACTGGATATCGCGGATCCCCTCCTGAAGGAGGCGAAGGCCGTGGCTCGCAAGGAGAACCTGACCATCCGCGAGCTCGTCGAGCGAGGGCTCAGGCTCGCGCTCGCCGAACGACGGACGGTGCGACGCTTCCAGTTGCGCGACGCGTCGGTTGCCGGAGCCGGAATACGACCCGAGGCCGCCGGGCTGTCCTGGGAGCAACTGCGCGCGCTCACGTATGAAGGGCGTGGCAATTGATCGCAGTCGATACGAACATCCTGGTCTACGCACATCGTCGCGACAGCCCGTGGCATGAGCGCGCCGCTCACTGCGTGCGCGAGCTGGCCGAAGGGACCGCTGCGTGGGCAGTGCCCTGGCCCTGTATCCACGAGTTTCTGGCGATCGTGACTCATGAGCGCATCTACTCGCCGCCGAGCCCTCTCGGCAAAGCGATCGATCAAGTGCAGGCATGGATCGAGTCGCCGAGCCTCGTGCTGCTCGCGGAAGGCGAGGGATATTGGGAAACGCTGGCGCAGCTCCTGGCCGGTGCGAGGGTGATCGGCCCGCGGATCCATGATGCGAGGATCGCCGCGCTGTGCCTCTACTCGAACGTACGGGAACTGCTGAGTGCCGATCGCGACTTCAGCCGTTTCGGTTCGCTCAGAACCCGTAACCCGCTCGTGCCGGCCTGATCCCAATGTGCGACGTGGTTCAGCCCGCGGTGCTGCGCGGCCGGATCGCGGATCGGTTCGGGCGGTAACCGCGCGATGTGCGGCCGCTACGTGAGCCCGGACGACGCGGCGATCGAGCGGGCATTCGACCTGCCGGCGGCCGGGCGCGGGATCCATGCCCACTACAACGTCGCGCCGTCCGAACGCGCGCCGGTGATCCGGCTGCGCGACGGTGCGCTGCGCCTCGAGCAGTTGCGCTTCGGTCTCGTGCCGTTCTTCGCGAAGGGACAGCCCGGCCGCTACGCGACCTTCAACGCGCGGGTGGAGACGCTCGAGACCAGCGCGAGCTTTCGCGGGCCGTGGCGGCGTGCGCAGCGCTGCCTCGTGCCGGCGCAGGGATTCTACGAGTGGCACCTGAACGCGGACGGCTCGAAGCAGCCGTACTACGTCGAGCTCACCGACCAGCCGATCTTCGCGTTCGCGGGGCTGTGGGACCGATCGGTCGCGGACGATGGATCCGCGCTCGAGTCGTTCACGATCATCACGATGAGCGCGAACGCATTGCTCTCGCGGATCCACAATGCGAGGCGGAGGATGCCAGCGGTCCTCGCGCGCGATGCGTTGCGGACCTGGCTGGAGGGATCGGCGGCGGCGGCGCGCGCGGTGCTCGCGCCGTACCCCGACGGGTCGATGCGCGCATATCCGGTGAGTGCGCGCGTGAACTCGCCGTGGAACGACGATCCGGCGCTGATCGCACCCCTTCCCGAGGCGATTCCTTGACCGGGTTCAAAGTCCGGGTCCGGCGCGCGCGGGTAAGCTCGCGCGGTGGGAGAACCGAACCCGTGATCCGTGCCGTTCCGACCGCGCTGCTCGCTCTGCTCGTGCTCCTCGCCGCCGCGCCCGGCGCGCGCGCGAGCGGGCACATCTACACGTTCGTCGACGCCGCCGGGGTGCGCCACTTCACCGACATCCCGCCGGACGGCCGGCCGTATTCGATCTCGATCGTCCAGCTGCACCTCAC
Source organism: Pseudomonadota bacterium (assembly GCA_021780395.1). Next base: position 1,285 of record JAJXYU010000223.1, on the reverse strand, counting down.
CGGGCGCACCGAGAGCGGCGCGGCGTACGACCCGGCGCTGCTCGCGCGTGCATCGCGCTACGATCCCGTGATCGATCGCGCGGCCGCGCAGGCCGCGGTCGAACCGGCGCTGCTGCGGGCGATGATCGTCGTCGAGTCGGGGTTCAACGCGTCGGCGGTCTCCGCCAAAGGGGCGATGGGGCTCATGCAGCTGATGCCGCAGACCGCGCGGCGCTATGGGGTCACGAACCCGTTCGACCCGGGACAGAACGTGCATGCCGGCGCGCTGTATCTGCGGGACCTGCTGCACCGGTTCGGCAACCATCTGCGGCTCGCGCTCGCGGCGTACAATGCGGGCGAGGACGCGGTCGAGCGCAGCGGCTGGCGAATCCCGCCATTCCAGGAGACCGAGGCCTACGTGCCGAAGGTCCTCAGGATCTATCGGATCCTGTCGCGGATGCGCGCGACCTGAGCGGACTCGCTCGGGGAGCCTCGCGCCACTTGTCACGACCGGACGATTTTCCGCCACGGCCGCCCTTTGTCGACGACCCGGATCCGGGCCGCCGCTGGGTCGCGGTGTGGCGCGGGCCGCGGCGGGCCGCGCGCGATTTCGCCGTCGTGCTCGAGGCGGCGGGTCTCCCGTATGCCTGCCTCGATGCCGAGGGACAGTGCGAGCTGTGGGCGCCGGTGTCGCAAGCGGCGTTGGTGCGTCGCGAGATCGCGCAGTCGCTCGCCGAGAGCGGTCACGGTGAGACCGGGGCGGACGAACCGGCGCGCGGCGGCGCGACGCTCGGCGCGATCGTCTATACGGCGGTGCTGCTCGCGGTGGCCACCGCGGTCGGCCGTTCGTTCCTCGGGATCGACTGGCTCGACGCGGGGGCGGTCGATGCGTCGGCCGGACGGCGCGCCGAGTGGTGGCGGGCAGTCACCTCGCTCACCTTGCACCTCGGACCGGAGCATCTGCTCGGGAACCTGTTGTTCGGCATCGCCGCCGGCATGCTCGTGAGCCGGCAGCTCGGTGGCGGGATCGCCTGGCTCGAGATCCTGGTCGCGGGCACGCTCGCCAATCTGATCGAGGTCGCGATCGCGCCTGCCAGCTACAGCGCGGTCGGCGCATCCACCGCGGTGTTCGCGGCGCTCGGGATCCTCTCGGGCCGCGCCTGGCGTGCGCGCTCGCTCGGTCCGACGCGCTGGCTGCAGCGGGCGGCGCCGCTTGCCGCCGGCGTCGGGCTCCTCGCGCTGCTCGGCTCCGGCAAGCATCACGTCGACGTGCTCGGCCACGCGCTCGGCTTCCTGGTCGGGGTCG
>JAJXYU010000165.1 GCA_021780395.1 Pseudomonadota bacterium | reverse complement strand
GGCGTCGCGGTCCCGGCCGCCGCGGCCGCGAGCCGCGGGGCCGCGGCCGGCGCGACCGCGAGCACCAGCTCGTAGTCATCGCCGCCGCCGAGCGCGTGGTCGAGCGCCTCGTCCCGCGAGGCGACGGCCTGCAGCGCCGCAGACAACGGCAGACCCTCGACGTCGACCACCGCGGCGACGCCGCTCGCGGCGGCGAGCTTCGCGAGGTCTCCGGCGAGACCGTCGGAGACGTCCATCGCGGCGCTCGCGATGCCGCGGGCGGCGCGGCCGAACGCGACGCGCGGCGCGGGGAACTCGTAGCGGCGCAACAGCTCTTGCGCGTGCGCGTCGCGTGGGCGTTCCGGCGACCGCGCGATCTCGAGACCCGCGCCGGCGTCGCCGAGCGTCCCGGTGACCGCGATCAGGTCGCCCGGACGGGCACCGTCGCGCCGCATGGCCTCCCCGGCGGGCACGACGCCGAGGATCTGCACGCTGATCGTCAACGGACCGGCGGTCGTATCGCCGCCGACGAGTTCGACGCCATGCGCACGCGCCAGATCGAAGAAGCCGGCGGCGAAGCCCTCGAGCCAGTCCGGATCCGCCGCCGGCAAGGTCAGCGCGAGCGTCGCCCAGGCCGGGATCGCGCCCATCGCCGCGAGGTCGCTCAGGTTCACCGCGAGCGCCCGGTGTCCGATCGAGCGCGGGTCGCTGCCGCCGAGGAAGTGCCGCCCCTCGACGATCGTATCGACCGCGGCGACGAGATCGCAGCCGGCGGGCACGCGCAGCACCGCCGCGTCGTCGCCGATGCCGAGGATCGTCGTGCCGGCGCCCGGCCGCGCGCCGGCGCGCGCGAAATAGCGCCGGATGAGCTCGAACTCGCCGAGGCCGGCACCCGCCACGCGCTCAGCTCCGCTCTCGACCGTATTCCAGCGGTCGCAGCTCGCGAGCGGCGCGATCGAGGACCGCGTTCACGAACTTGTGGGCATCGGTCGCACCGAACCGCTTCGCGAGCTCGACCGCCTCGGTGAGCGCGACGCGATACGGCAGCTCCGGCCGGTGACCGAGCTCGTACACGCCGAGCCACAGCACCGCGTGCTCGATCGGGTCGAGCGCGGGAGGCGCGATGTCGCCGTACTTCGCGATCACCAGGTCGAGCTCCTCGCGCCGCTCGGCGACCGCGCCCAGCGACTCGCGGAAATACTCGCGATCGACGCGATCGGCCTCCGGATCGCGCTCGAGGTCGTGCGCGATGTCGCGCCACGGTCGCGGGTTGATCTGCCATTCGTACAGCGCCTGCAGCGCGAGCCGCCGTGCGTGGCTGCGTGCGCGACGCCCGGTCGCCGCCGGCTGCGGGTCGCGCGCGGTCACGATTCGATTTTGCGCAGCAGCGTCGCCATCTCGATCGCGGTCAGCGCGGCGTCCGCGCCCTTGTTGCCTGCCTTGCCGCCGGCCCGGTCGAGCGCCTGGTCGACCGTGTCGGTCGTGAGCACGCCGAACGCGACCGGCACGCCGGTCTCGAGCGCGATCCGCGCGAGGCCGGCGGCGCACTCGCCGGCGACGTAGTCGAAGTGCGGCGTGTCGCCGCGAATGACCGCGCCGAGCGCGATCAGCGCATCGTAGCGCGCCGCTGCCGCCAGCTTGCGGACGGCGAGCGGGATCTCGAACGCGCCGGGCACGCGCACGACGTCGACCCGACCCTCCTCGATCCCGTGGCGCGCGAGCGCGTCCAGCGCGCCGCGCAACAACGGCTCCACGACGAAATCGTTGAAACGCGCCGCGACGCACGCGATGCGCAGGTCGCGCGCGGACAGATCGCCTTCGATCGTTCGGGGGGTCGCCTGGGACACGGTTGCGTTCCTGTGGGGTGTGGAAGGGTCCGGATTATAAGCCGCGCGGCCGCTCATTCGCCGCCGTCGACGTAGCCGGTGATCTCGAGGTCGAACGCGGCGAGGCCCTGGAGCTGCTTCGGCGCGCTCAGCACCCGCATCCGCTTCACGCCGAGATCGGTGAGGATCTGGGCGCCGATCCCGTAGGTCCGGATCACGGTCGCGCCGTGCGCGGACGACGCGGTCGCCTCCGCCGGCGGCCGATCGATCTGCCGCACGCTCTCCATGAATTCGCGCGGATTCTCCTCCGAGCGCAGGATCACGACGACGCCCGACGGCTCGCCCGCGATCCGCCGGATCGCGGCGCGCAGCGGCCATCCGAGGCGCTCGTTGCGCACCCCGATCAGGTCGCGCAGCGTGTCGTTCACGTGCACGCGCACCAGCGGCGGCGGCGAGGCGTTCAGGTCGCCCTTCACGAGCGCGACGTGCACGTTCTTGTGCACGTGGTCCTCGTAGCAGCACAGGCGGAACTCGCCGAACTCGGTCTCGACCATGCCGTCGTAGATGCGCTCGACCGCCCGTTCGTCGTTCAGCCGATCGTTCGTCAGGCGGTAGCGGATCAGGTCCGCGATGGTGCCGATCTTCAGGCCGTGCCTCGCGGCGAACGTCTCGAGGTCCGGCCGGCGCGCCATCGTGCCGTCCTCGTTCAGGATCTCGACGATCACCGCCGCCGGCATGAATCCGGCGAGCCGTGCGAGATCGCATCCGGCCTCGGTGTGCCCGGCGCGCGTGAGCACCCCGCCGGGTTGCGCCATCAACGGGAACACGTGCCCGGGCTGGCGCAGGTCCTCGGGCTTCGCGTTCGGCGTGACCGCCGCGCGGATCGTCTGCGCGCGATCGTGCGCCGAGATCCCGGTCGTGACGCCCTCGGCCGCCTCGATCGACAGCGTGAAATTGGTCTTGTGCTGGCTGTCCGTGTCGCTGACCATCAGCGGCAGGCGCAACTGCCGGCAGCGCTCGCGCGTGAGCGTGAGGCAGATCAGCCCCCGCCCGTAGCGCGCCATGAAGTTCACGTCCTCGGCCCGCACGCAGGAGGCGGCCATCACGAGATCGCCCTCGTTCTCGCGATCCTCGTCGTCCATGACCACGACCATGCGTCCCGCGCGCAGGTCCTCGAGGATCTCGTCGATCGTGTTCAGTCCGCTCATCGTTCGTGTCACTCCCGAGGGCCGCCGACCAGGCGGTCCAGATAGCGTGCGATCAGGTCGATCTCGACGTTCACCGGGTCGCCGGCGACGCGCTCGCCGAGCGTCGTCTCGGCGCGGGTATGCGGGATCAGGTTCACGCCGAAGATCGCACCGTCGACCTCGTTCACGGTGAGGCTCACCCCGTCGAGACAGATCGAGCCCTTCGGCGCGACGAAGCGCGCGAGGGCCGCCGGCAGCGCGAAGCGCACCCGCCACGAGCGCGCGTCCTCGCGGGTGTCGAGCACGCGACCGACCGCATCGACGTGGCCGCTCACGAGGTGCCCGCCGAGCGCATCGCCGGCGCGCAGGCTCGGCTCGAGGTTCACGCGCGAGCCCGGGCGCAGGCCACCGAACGTCGTCTTCGCGAGCGTTTCACCGGACACGTCCGCGTGGAACGCCCCCGATTCCCAGCGCGTGACGGTGAGGCACACGCCCTGCACCGCGACGCTGTCGCCGATCTGCAGGCGCTCGATCCCGCCGCCGCGCGCCTCGATCGCGATCTCCAGGTCGCCGCCGCGCGCGTTCGTCGCGACGACGCGGCCGACCCCCGTTACGATCCCGGTGAACATACCGACTCCTCTCGCTTCGCCGTCAAGATCACCCGCAAATCCTGCCCGAAGAACCGCGCATCGACGAATTCGAAGCGCGCCCCGGCGGCCTCGTGAGCCGCCCCGAGCGCCGCGAGCGGCGGCGCGTCCGCGCCGAGCAGGCGCGGCGCGTAGTACACGATCAGTTCGTCCACGAGGGCCTGCCCGATCCAGGACGCGGCGAGTCGTGGCCCGCACTCGACCCACAATTCGTTCACCTCGAGCGCCGCGAGCCGCGCGAGCGCGGCGCCGAGGTCGACGCCACCCGGCGCGCGCGGC
>JAJXYU010000086.1 GCA_021780395.1 Pseudomonadota bacterium | reverse complement strand
GGCCCGGATCCTCGGCGGCCGCCGAGACATACGTGAGCGCCGCGACCCGGGGTTCGTGCCGCGTGAGCGCAATTTCCGCGACCAACGTGTAATATTCGGCCGTCGCCCCCGCCGACATCCTCGGCATCAGCGCCGAATTCGGAGTCGCACGAGCCGCGATCGCACTGCACAGCGCGAAGATCGCGGCAATCGTCAGAGTGTTGAATCTGGACACGATCGCACTATAGCGAAATGCGTCTCGCGACGCCGGCCCCGGCTTGATCGCGACGCGTGCATTCCCGGAGAATTCTGGTATCCGTCCTCATGCTTGCGCCGCGCCCATGTCCTTGAAGATACTCGGGATCAATCACAAGACCGCGCCGGTCGAGCTGCGTGAGAAGATGGCTTTCAGCGAAGACCGTCTGATCGGGGCGCTGCGGGCGCTGCGCAGCGAAACCGGCGCCTCCGAAGCGGTCATCCTGTCGACCTGCAATCGCACCGAGTTGTATTGGGCGGGCCCGGTCGGTGGCGACCGGATGACCGCCTGGCTCGCGAACCACCACGCGCCGAACCTCGACTTCGCGCCGAGTCTCTACCTGCGCGAGGACCGGGACGCCGTCGAGCACGCGTTCAGCGTCGCCGCCGGCCTCGACTCGATGGTGCTCGGGGAGGCGCAGATCCTCGGCCAGCTGAAGGAAGCCTACCGGATCGCGCAGGAGGCGGGCAGCACGGGTCCGAACCTGCACAAGCTTTTTCAGGCGGCTTTCTCGGCCGCGAAGCGCGTTCGCACCGAGACGCAGGTCGGCGCGAACGCCGTCTCGCTCGCCTCGGCGGCGGTCGCGCTCGCGCGGCGGGTGTATTCGGATCTTGGTTCCCGCCGCGCGCTGCTGATCGGCGCGGGGGAGATGATCGGCCTGACCGCTCGCCACCTCGCCGCTCAAGGCATCCGGCATCTCGTGATCGCGAACCGCAGCCTCGCTCGCGCCCAGGCGCTCGCGGCGGAGGTGCGCGCCTACGCGGTCGGACTCGACGCGATCGGCGGCGAACTCGAGGAGGCCGACATCGTGATCAGTTGCACCGCGAGCCCGACGCCGCTGGTCACGAAACCCATGGCGGCCGCGGCGCTGCGCGCGCGCAAGCGCCGGCCGATCTTCATGGCCGATCTCGCGGTGCCGCGCGACATCGATCCGCAGGTCGCCGAGCTGGAGGACGTGTACTTGTTCACGATCGACGACCTGCAGCAGCTGGTCGACGAGAACCGGCAGCAGCGCGAAGCCGCCGCCGAGGGCGCGAGGTCGCTGATCGCGGAGGAGGCGGCGCGCTTCCTCGCGCAACGGCGCGCGAAGGACGCGGGTCCGGCGATTCGCGCGCTGCGCAGTCACGCCGAGCAGATCCGGGCCCACACGGTCGAGCACGCCAGGCGCATGATCGCGACGGGCCATCCGCCCGAGGAGGCGCTCGAGTACCTCGCGAACACGCTGACGAACCGCCTGCTGCACGGGCCGACCCAGGCGCTGCGCACGGCGGCCGAGTCGGCCGATGCCGAGGTCGCCGATGCGATCGCGAAACTGCTGACCGAGGAACATCGCCGCACTTGAGATCCCGGGCGGCGTCGCCCCGCGGGCCGCTATAATCCTCGAATGAAGGATTCGATCCGCCGCAAGCTCGAGCGACTCGACGACCGGTACGAGGAGGTCGGCCGGCTGCTCGCGGATCCGGCCGTGATCGCCCGGCCGGCGCATTTCCGCGAGTTGTCGATGGAATACTCGAAGCTCTCGCCGCTGGTCGAGCGATTCCGGCAGTGGAACGCGCTCATCGGCGACGTCGCGGTCGCGCGCGAGCTGTCGATGGACGAGGAGCTGGCGGCGCTGACGGCCCGCGCCGCGGCCGAGGAACTCGAGTTGCAGCGGCTCCTGGTGCCGCGCGACCCGCACGACGAGAGCAACGTGTTCCTCGAGATCCGCGCCGGCACCGGCGGTGACGAGGCCGCGCTGTTCGCGGGCGACCTGTTCCGGATGTACGCGCGCTATGCCGAAGCGAAGGGCTGGACGATCGAGGTCCTGAGCGAAAGCGTCGGCGAGCACGGCGGCTACAAGGAGATCATCAGCCGGGTGATCGGCCGCGGCGCGTTCTCGGCGCTGAAATTCGAGTCGGGCACCCACCGCGTGCAGCGCGTGCCGGCGACCGAGGCGCAAGGCCGGATCCACACGTCGGCGTGCACCGTCGCGATCCTGCCCGAACTCGCCGAGGTCGAGACGATCGACCTGAACCCGTCCGACCTGCGCATCGACACCTTCCGTGCGAGCGGCGCGGGCGGTCAGCACGTCAACAAGACCGACTCGGCGATCCGCATCACCCATTTGCCGACCGGTATCGTCGTCGAATGCCAGGACGAGCGCTCCCAGCACAAGAACCGCTCCCGCGCGCTCTCGTTGCTGAAGGCGCGGTTGCTCGCGGCGGAGCGCGACAAGCAGGCGACCCAGCAGGCCGAGAAGCGCAAGCTCCAGGTCGGCAGCGGCGATCGCTCCGAGCGGATTCGCACGTACAACTACCCGCAGGGCCGGGTGACGGAGCACCGGATCAACCTGACCCTGTACAAGCTCGACGAGGTCATGAACGGCAGGCTCGACGAACTCATCGATGCGCTGAGCCGCGAACACCAGGCCGAAGAGCTCGCGCTGCAGGTCGAATGAGCCGCGCACCGACGATCGACGAGTTGTTGCGAACCGGCGCCGCGGGGCTCGCCGGGCGCAGTGACTCGCCGGGCCTCGATGCGCGGCTGTTGCTCGGCAAGGTCCTCGGCTGTGACCGTGCGGCGCTCGCCGCGCGCCCCGAGCGGACGGTGTCCGCGACCGATGCGGCGGCTTTTCGCGCGCTGCTCGCGGAACGCCGCGCGGGCGTGCCCGTCGCGTACCTCACCGGCGTGCGCGAATTCTGGTCCCTGCCGTTCGCGGTGTCGCCGGCGGTGCTGGTCCCGCGCCCGGAGACCGAACTCCTGGTCGCGACCGTGCTCGAGCGCCTGCCCGCCGACGCGCCGTGCGCCGTGCTCGATCTCGGCACCGGCAGCGGCGTGATCGCGATCGCGATCGCGAAGGAGCGGCCGCGCTCGCGGGTCACGGCCACCGACGTGTCGGCCGAGGCGCTCGCCATCGCCCGGTCGAACGCGGCGTCGATCGGCGTCGATCGCGTTCGATGGCGACGGGGCTCGTGGTTCGACGCCGTCCCCGGCGAGCGGTTCGACTGGATCGCGTCGAATCCGCCCTATGTCGCCGCGACGGATCCGGCGCTCGCCGCGCTCGCGGCGGAGCCGCGCGAGGCGCTGACGCCGGGGGACCGCGGCCTCGAGGCGATCGAACGAATCGTCGCGGACGCTCCGCGGCATCTGCACCCCGCCGGAGGACTCGCGGTGGAACACGGCGCGGACCAGGACCGGGCGGTCGCGACCCTGTTCGCCGCGCGGGGGTTCGAAGGGGTGCGCTGCGTTCGCGACCACGCCGGGTTGCCGCGGGTGACCCTGGGCACGATTTCCGACATTCAACGAGGGCTGGGACCATGATCCGATTCGAGACGACGAAGGGCGGGTTCACCGTGGAGTTGTTCGACGGCGATGCGCCGAAGACCACCGCGAATTTCCTGCGCTACGTCCAGGAAGGCTTCTTCGACGGCACGATCTTTCATCGCGTGATCCCGGGATTCATGATCCAGGGCGGAGGTTTCACCGAGGACATGCGGCAGAAACGTCCGCACGCGCCGATCGAGAACGAGGCCGCCAACGGCCTGAAGAACCTGCGCGGCACCCTGTCGATGGCCCGCACCAGTGACATCAACAGCGCCACCTCGCAGTTCTTCGTGAATCTCGAGGACAACGCGTTCCTCGACCATCAGAAGGGCAACTTCGGTTACGCGGTCTTCGGACGGGTCACCGAGGGGATGGAAGTGATCG
>JAJXYU010000181.1 GCA_021780395.1 Pseudomonadota bacterium | reverse complement strand
TCCGACCAGGACTTCAAGAGCAACAATATCGGTGCGATGGCGGTCGCGCCGTCCGATCCGAAGATCATCTACGTGGGCACCGGCGATTCCGCGCCCCGCAACACCGTGCTGACCGCGGCCGGAATGTACCGGTCGGCCGACGGCGGCGCGACGGCAGCTTGAACGGCGGCGAGGCGTGGAGTTCGGAGGACAACCAGCCGACGGGGCAGTTCTTCCACGCCAATCTCGATGAGCAGTTCCCGTTCCACATCTATGGCGCACAGCAGGACCGGGGCTCGGTCGAAGCGCCGAGCGCCATGCCGGCGGGCGCCATCCCGCCGGTCTGGAAGGACATCAAAGGCGGCGAGATGAGCTGGGTGGTGCCGACGCCCGGCAAACCCTGGATCACCTACGGCAGCGGGTATTACAGCACCGGGTGGCGGCAGGATCGCCGGACGGGGTCGATCACCAATGTGAGCCCGTGGCCGTCGTACAAGTTCGGCCTCGCGGGATCGAAGATCCGCTATCGTTGCGGATGGAATCATCATCCGGTGGTGTTCGCGCCAGGCAACCCGCACGAACTCCTGATGGCGGCGAACGTGCTGTTCGAGATCACGGACGAGGGCATTCACTGGAAGCGGATCAGTCCGGACTTGACGCGCAACGGTCCGGGCAAGCAGGCACGGCCGGGCGGACCGATCAGCGCGGACGTGACCGGCGAGGAGATGTTCGACACGATCTCCGCCGTCGCGGTCTCCCCGCTCACGGACGATGTCATCTGGTCGGGCTCCGACGACGGCCTGGTATACGTGACGACCGACGGCGGCGCGCATTGGCAGTCGGTGCGCCCACCGACGCTACCGACCTGGTCGACGATCACGTGCATCGAACCGTCCCACACCGACGCGGGCACCGCCTACCTCACTGCGAGCCGTTACGACTGGGATGACTTCCACCCATACGTGTACGTGACCACCGACTATGGCAAGCATTGGACGCGGATCACCAGGGGACTGCCGCCGGATCAGTACGTCGAGAGCGTGCGGCAGGATCCCAACGACGCCCGCCTGCTGATCGCGCGCACGAGCGCCACGGTCTACGCCAGTTGGGACGGCGGCCGGCAATGGCAGCCGCTGACCCTCGGGTTGCCGGCGGTACGCGTGAACGACGTGCAGATCCAGCCCGACCAGCACGCCGTGGTCCTGGCGACCTTCGGGCGCGGGTTCTGGGTGCTCGACGACGTGCAGTTCCTCGAGCAGTTGGGGGCGGCGCGGGTCGCGAGCGACGCACCCTTTCTCTTCGAGCCGCAACAGGCGTGGCTCGTGACCCGGCGCGCGGGCGGGTTCGGGCCGCACGGACCGGGGGGCCGGAATCTGGCGCCCGGTGTCGCGGTGTTCTTTCATCTGCCGGCCGACTACGACGGCAAGACGCCGGCGATGTTGAGCTTCACCGACGCGAACGGCACGCTGATCCGCAGTTTCACGCTGCATTTGAAACCGAAGGGCAAACCGAAGAAGTTGTCGGACAACCCCACCATCGCCCGGCAGCAACGCTTGCGCAGGGCGACCGCGGTCGGTCCCGGGATGAACCGCTTCCAGTGGGATCTGCGGTATCCGGACGCCGCGGAGGTGAAAGGCGTCTACGAGTCGTACTTCGCCGCCGCGGCGCCGGTGGGTCCGGAAGTGCTGCCCGGCACCTACCACGTGACCCTGACCTATGGCCGAGCCACGCAGCAGGAGCCGGTGACGGTCGAACTGGATCCGGCACTCGCGACGACGCCGGCGCAGCTACGGCAGCGTTTCGATCTGCTGATGCGGATTCACGAGGCGTTGAACCGGCTCGATGTCCAACTGAACGACGCGATCGACGCCCGCAGCATGCTCGAGACGGCGCTTGCGACCCAGCACTTGCCCGCGGCCTCGGCGCGTCCGATGATCGCGCGACTGACCCGCGACATCGACGGCTTGGTGGATCTCAGGATACAGTCGAGTGAAGGCGCGCTGGTGTATCCGCCGCGGCTGCGTTCCTGGCTCACGTCGATCGCCGCGCAGGTGGACACCGCGTTCGTCGCGCCGACCCCCGCGATGGTCGAGGTCGCGAATGGCTACATCGACGATGCGGCGGCTGGCGTTTCCCAACTCCGGTCCGACGTGGCGGCCGCCGACTCGGCGCTGAAGCACTGAGCGGCCGCCTTCACGGGTGCGCCGCGATCGGGATCGCGAGGATCGTGGCGAGCACGACCTCGGCCCGGCGCAGCGCCCCGCGCAACTCGATGGTTGGCACGTCGACGCCGATTGCGGCGGACTCCAGGCGTACGTAATCGGCGTAGCGCTCGGTGCCGTTCGCGAGACCCCGGCGCGCGAGCGCCACGGCGCGCGCGAGTTGCGCCCGCTGCGCCGCCAGCGCCGCGAGCCGTGCTCGCATGATCCGCGTCGCCGTCCAGACTTCATCGGCTTGAACGACGCTCTCGTCGAGTCGCGCCCGATAGTCCCGGTAGAGATACGCACGGCTCGCGCGCGCGATCGCGATCGGCCCGCGGTTGCGATTGAAGAGCGGCAAGGTCAACGACACGTTGAACCCGACGCTTTGGATGCCTTCCTCGGCGCTGCGCGTCTTGTCGACGCCGACGCCGAGCAGTGGGAATTGCCCGAGAATCGCTTCCCGCAAGCGTTGCTCCTGACTGCGGTAACCCGCGCGCAGCGCGAGCAGGTCGGGACGCCGGCGTGGCAACTGCGCGAGCGCCGATCGATATTGCGCGGAATCGATCACCGGCTCGCGCGCGGACCGCCGCAGGACCAGGTGCACCGACGGCTCGAGCCCGAGCAGTCCGTCGAGCGCGTGGCGATTGGCATTGCGCCGAAGCTCGAGCGCCCGCCAATCGGTCTCGGCGGCGTTCCAGGCGGCCAGGTCGCCGGCCGCCTGGGGCGCGGTGATCTCGTGTCGCGCGAGCGCGGCGAGGTCGCGCCGGTAGAGCCGTCCGAGATCGCGGCGCCGGGTACCGAGCGCGGCTCGGAGGTGCCGCAGCGTCCGTGCTTGCACGTACAGTTCCCGCGCCCGCGCGGCAACCTGCCACTCCTGCCAGACGACGTCGAGGTGGACGTGTTGCGCATGGGCCTTCGCCGCCGCCTTCGATGCCCCGTGCAGGATCAGCGCCCTGACCGCTTCCGTCAGCGCGGCCGTGTAACCGGTGAAGAACGGCGACTTCGTGATTCCGCCGGACAGCACGGGATCCGGCAGCAGCCCCGCCGCGAACAATTGGGCACGTGCGACACCCTCCTGGCGGCGTGCCGCGCGCAGCCTGGGATTGCCGAGCACCGCAAGCGCCGCGACGTTCGTCTCCGTGAGCCCCTTGGCCGGATCGATCGACTCGGGACGCAAGCCGGGGACGCCGCCAAGATCGCGCGCCGGCACGGTCACGGTCGGCGCGGACGCGAGGCTCGGTTGCCAGGGCAATGGCTTCGGCCGGTAGATCGAGCAACCGCCGAGCAGTCCCGCGGCAACCGCAAGGAGGCAGATCGGCACTCTCGCCAGGCCGACGATCGTGCGCGCGGCGGGCTCACGGTTTGCCGCGATTCGTCGCCGACCGTTCATTGCTTGCTCTGCCGGGCGATCTGCCGGTGCCGCCAGTAGAGGTACAACGCCGGGATCAGGTTGGTGCTGCGCACCGCGCTCCAGGCGAGGCCCCCCAGGATCACGACCGCGAGACCCTGCTCGGGTGCCGCACCCTGCCCGAGGCCGATCGCGGTCGGCAGCATCCCGAGGATCGCGGTCAACGCGGTCAGCACGATCGGCCGGAACCGTACCTGGACCGCTTCGCGTACCGCCTCGTCGACCGCCATCCCGGCGGCCTCGTTCTGCTTCGCTCGATCCAGCAGCACGATGCTGTGCCGTAAACCGATGCCGATCAGCGTCAGGAATCCGATGATGCCGGTCGCATTGAGTCCGAC
>JAJXYU010000093.1 GCA_021780395.1 Pseudomonadota bacterium | reverse complement strand
TCGGGTCGTAGTCTTCCTGGGTCTGTTCCGCGACGGTGAAGTCGACGTCGGCCGTCACGGTCGCATGCACGCGGCCGGGCCCGACGATCGGCTCGAGCAGAGCGACGATCCGCCGCTCGTAGCTGTGGTCGATCTTGCGGGTGTACGCGAACTGCCGGTTCTCCTCCGCCGCCGCCGGATTCTGTTGCGACGAGTTCAGCAGCGTTCCCGACTGATCCACGAGGGTCACGTCGTTCGGCGTCAGGTTCGGGACGCTCGACGCCACCAGGTGCACGATCGCGGCGACCTGGTCCGGATCGAGACGCCGTCCGGGATACAGTTGCAGCAGCACCGACGCGGTCGTGCGCTGCGGATCGTCGAGGAACACGGACGGCTTCGGCAGCGCAAGGTGCACCCGCGCGCCCTCGACGCCGTCGACCTTCGCGATCGTGCGCGCGAGCTCCGTTTCGAGCATCGCCTGGTAGCGCAGCCGGTCCATCATCGAACTCGTGCCGAACGACGAGTCGTTCTGCAGCATCGACAGGCCGATCGGGTCGGTCTGCGGCAAACCTTGCCCCGCGAGTTTGATCCGGGCGGTCTGCAGCTGCGCCGCCGGCACCAGGATCGCGCCGGCCGGGTTCAGCTTGAACGGTATCCCGTCGGCGGTCAGCGCATCCATGATCTGGCCGGACTCCCGGTCCGAGAGCTGGCCGTAGAGCACCGTATAGTTCGGCCCCTGCGACCACAGCACCAGCCAGATCGCCGCCGCGACCGCGGCTGCGACGCCGACGAGCAGACCCACCGGCTTCAGGGCCGGCAGGGCGTCGAGGAGCCCGCGCGGTGTGAGCGCCGTCTTCTCAGCCATGCGTCATCCCCCGCGATCCGGTCATACGGACATGTTCATCACTTGGTTGTAGGCATCGATCAGTTTGTTCCTGATCTCGGTCATCGCGTGAAACGCGAGACCCGCCTTCTGGACCTCGATCATCACCTTGGTCAGATCGACACCCTTGACCCCGGCCTCGTAGGCGTCGGCCATTCGATCGGCGTGATCCTCCATGCGGGCGACACCGTCGATCGAGCGTTGCAGGATCTGCCCGAAGTCGGCGTGGGCGGGCGGCGGCGCGCCGATCGACAGCGGCTGCGGTTGATCGAGCTGCGCCGCGCCGATCCGCGACTGCAGCGCGCGCATCTCGGCGAGCACCTGCGAGATCTGCACGCTGCTCACGGCCCGCCCCCGGCGAGCGCGGTCTCGTGCGCGGCCGGCACCGCGACGCCGGCCGCGCGCAGACGCTGCAGCTTGTGACGCAAGGTCCGTTCGCTGATCCCGAGCTTCTCGGCGGCCCTCCGGCGGCTCCCCGCGGTGCTCGCGAGCGTCGCGAGGATCAACGTCCTTTCCCGATCCTTGAGGTCCCGTCCGAGCGGCGCGCCGTCGGCGGCGTCGGCGTCCGCCGGCGTGGACAGCGACCCGGTGGCGGTCTGCGGTATCTCGAGCGCCGCCGCGGTGATCCGCCCGTCGGTCGCGAGCAGCGCGGCGCGTTGCACGACGTTCGCGAGCTCGCGCACGTTCCCCGGCCAGTCGTAGGCGAGCAGGCAGCGCTCGGCGTCCGCGGTCAGCTCCGGGACGCGCCGGTCGGCGCGCGCGCAGCCGAGGATCGCGCGGCGCGCGAGCGGCAGCACGTCGGCGCGCCGCGCGCGCAACGGCGGCAGGCGCAGCGGCATCACGTTCAGCCGATAGAAGAGATCCGCGCGAAAGCGCCCGGCGCGCGCCTCGTCCTCGAGGTGCCGGTTCGACGTCGCGATCACGCGCACGTCGAGCGCGATCGCGCGGGTGCCGCCGAGACGCTCGACCTCGCGCTCCTGCAGCACGCGCAGGATCTTCGCCTGCAGGCCGAGGCTCATCTCGGAGATCTCGTCGAGCAGCAGCGTGCCCCGCTGGGCCTGCTCGAACTTGCCTGGATGCGCGCCGAGCGCGCCGGTGAACGCGCCCTTCTCGTGGCCGAACAGCGTCGCTTCGAGCATGTTCTCGGGGATCGCCGCGCAGTTGATCGCGACGAACGGGGCGTCGCGGCGCGCCGACCGGTCGCGGATGAAGCGCGCGTACACTTCCTTGCCGGTGCCGCTCTCGCCGGTGACCAGCACGGTCGCGTCGGTTTGCGCGATCTGGCTCGCGAGCGCGACGAGACGGCGGGACTCGGGATCGACCGCGACGAGTTCCGGCGGAACCGCGCGCCGCGCGAGCTGCCGGCGCGCGAGTTCGATCAGCGCGCGGGCGTCGAACGGTTTCACGAGGTAATCGGTGGCGCCGTCGCGCATCGCGGCGACCGCCTTCTCGATCGTGCCGTACGCGGTCATCAACACCACGGCGAGGTCCGGGCGCAGCCGGCGGCAGGTCGCGAGAAGCTGATTGCCGTCGACACCGGGCATCTGCACGTCGCTGATCACGAGGCCGACGTCCGCGCGCTTCAGCTGCGCGGTCGCCGCGGCGGCGTCCGCCGCCCCGACCGCCGGAATCCCGGCGGTCAGCAGGGTGTCGAGCAACGCATCCCGCAGCGCCTCGTCGTCCTCGACGACGAGAACCGTGCCTTCGGGTTCCTTCATGCCGGACTCTCCGCGGGTAGATCGATCACGAACGTCGCGCCCACCGCCGAATCGACTAGACGGACGCTGCCCTGGTGCGCGTCGACCACCGACTTGACGATCGACAAGCCGATGCCGTTGCCGCCGGCGCGGGTCGTCAAGAAGGGCTCGAACAGGCGCTCGCGCAGGCCCGGCGGGATCCCGGGACCATCGTCGCGCACGACGATCTGCGCCCGTCCCGCGCTCCCGTCGCGGGCGAGCAGCTCGATCGCGATCCGGCCCTCGGAGGCCTGCAGCGCGTTGATCGCCAGGTTCATCACCGCCGAGGCGAGCGCCGACGCGTTCGCGCGCACCGTGAGCCTCGGCGCTTCGGTGCGGATCGTGAGCGTGACGCCGTCGCGCATCACCGGACGCACCCACTGCGCGACCTGCTCGAGCAGCGCGCTGACGCTGACCGGCTCGCGTTCGGCGCCGCCGTGCGCGAAGGCGAGCATCTCGGTGACCAGCCGGTCGAGTTGCCGCAGGCTCGCCGCGGTCTTGGCGGCGCAACGCGCGAGAGACCCGGGGGTCCGGTCGGGCAGGGTCATCTGCGAGGCGTACAGCAGCGCCGCGGCGAGCGGCGTGCGGATCTGGTGCGCGAGGCCGGCCGCGAGTTCGCCGAGCGTGAGCAAGCGTTGTTGTCGGGCGAGCAGACGCTGCATACGTTGCTGCGGCGTGACGTCGGCGATCAACACGATCTCGCCCCCGCCGGCGAGCGGCCGGCGCGACACGGTCGCGCAGCGCGCGCCCGCAAGTTCGATGAGTTCGCCGCACGCCGAGCCCGGCGACCGGCATCGCGGCAGCAGCGCGTCGAAGCGGACGCCGGGCGCCGCGCCGGCGAGGAGTTCCGCCGCGGCCGCGTTGCATTCGCGAATCACGCCGTCGGCATCGAGCAGCAGCGCACCGCCGGGCAGCGCGCTCAGCACCGTCTCGACCCGCAGGCCGTCCGGCTCGATGCGCGCGGCGCGGCGCACGGCGCGCGAGGCATGACGGGATTCGACGGTCAGCGACTGCATACCGAAGCCGGAAGCAAAATTCATGCCTCCGGAAATTTCGATTTCTAATTCAGAGAGTTATCGAAAATCTCGGCGTCGCGACGAAGACGGTGTCAATTTCCCGTCAGGCATTCAACTGGTATTTTCGCAGTTTCTCGACGAGCGTCGTCCGCCGCATCTTCAAGAGCCGCGCGGCGCCCGCGATCGTGCCATCGGCCTCGACGAGGGCCTGGCGAATCAAGCGCAGCTCGATCGCGTTCAGGTGATCCTTCAGATCGATCCCGCCCTGCGGCCAGTCATCGTCCGCTGCCGCCGGCATCGGCGCATCGTCGCTCGGCGAGCAGATCCCGCCCTTCGCGGCGGCGGCGCTTGCCGCGGGATCCGCGGGCGGGACGGGCGCCATGCCGGTACCGCGGTAGCGGTCCGGCAGATCCTCCGCACGGACGGTCCGACCGGGATAGAGGATCGCGAGCCGCTCGAGCAGGTTCGCGAGTTCGCGGACGTTACCCGGCCAGGCCATCGACGCGAGCCGGCGCATCGCCCCCTCGTCGAACCGGATCGACGGCGTCGCCGCGCGGGTCTGGCGCTCGAGCAGGTGTTCGATCAGGACCGGCAGGTCCTCGAGCCGGTCGCGCAGCGGCGGCATCTCGATCGGAAACACGTTCAACCGGTAGAACAGATCCTCGCGAAACCGCCCTGCGTCGATCGCGGCCTGCAGGTCGCGATGGGTCGCGGCGATGATCCGCACGTTGCACTGGATCACCCGATTGCTGCCGACCCGCTCGAAGCAGCGCTCCTGCAGCACGCGCAGGAGCTTCACCTGCATCTGCAGGGACATGTCGCCGATCTCGTCGAGGAACAACGTGCCGCCCTCGGCGAACTCGAAGCGGCCGATCCGTGCCGACAGCGCGCCGGTGAAGGCTCCCTTCTCGTGCCCGAACAGTTCGCTCTCGAGGAGGTCCGCCGGAATCGCGCCGCAATTGACCGGAACGAACGGATGGCCCGCCCGCGACGACAGCTCGTGGATGTGACGCGCGGCCAGTTCCTTGCCCGTGCCCGACTCGCCGAGCAGCAGCACGTTGGTGTCGAACGGCGCGACCTGCTCGATCATCCGATGCACGATCCGCATCGCGGAGGATCGGCCGCTCGGCCGGTATTGCGCACGGGGCCGCCGTCGGCTGCCCCGCTCGCGCAGGACCTGCATCTCGGCGAGTACGGCGGAGAGCCGGGTACGTTTGATCGGCCATTCGACCGGGAGCCAGACCAGGTCGCCGATCGCCTCGGCGACGCTCGGCCGCCGGTCCGCGCCGAGCACCGCGAGCGGCACCGGCTGGGGCATCGCGCGCACCAGCTCGGCGAACTCGGCCGCGCCGGTGTCGATCAACTCCTGCGCCGCGATGATCCCGAGCCAGGCCGCGTCGTCGCGCAGCGCCGCTTCGCGCAGCTCCTCGAACCCGTGGACCCGGCGCGGCTCGATCTCGAGGAAGCGCAGCACCGTTTCCGTGAGCATCGCGCGCGAATCGGACGGCTCGAAGAGCAAGATTTCGGGTTCTGCCACGGTCTCAGGCTCCATCCGCATCCCCCAGTCACCCTATGGGTGAGCCGCAACCCTTTTAGTTACGGCTTTTTCTCAGGGTTTTTCTGTAACTTATTGACATTGCTCAGTCAATGCCCAAGCGAAACAATATGACAGTGCAGCATGAACGTCAAACGGAACGCGGCGGCGTCGACCGCCCGATCCGGCGTGGCGGCCGAACCGGTATCACTCAGGCGTGTGTCGTGCGCCGGCGACCAAGCGCCGATGGTGACGGAAGATCAGGCGATCGAGGGCCTCGACGACCCCATCGCTCAAGCCCATGAAGCGCAAGCGCACGACCCGCCGTTCCCCCGCCCGCCGCTCGTCGACGACCCGGCAAGGCAGACGCAACGGTTGGGGGAGCGCCCGGTTCACGTACAGGCGCGCGATCCCCGTCGCGCCGGCGCGCGGCGCATCCGCGCCGGTCCACTCGAGGCCTTGCGAGGACAAGCGCAGGCTCTGCGGCGCCGGCAACGGGCTGTGTTGTGTCGCGAGTTCCGCGGTCAGGCGCAGCAGGATGTCGAGCTTGAATTCGAGCCGTTGCAGCTCGTGCGCGAGCGCCGGCGACTCCTCCTTCAGCGCCTCGTGGCTGCGGGCTTCCTCGAGCGAGGCTTCGGCGCCGAGCAACAACACGCCATCGGCGTTCCACCGCGCGAGCTCGGCCCCGTCGGGGAGCGGCGCCTCCTGCCAGTCGAGCGGCAGCACGCCTTCGAAAACCAGGCCTTCGCCGAGCACGGGATCGCTCATCGCCGTGCCCGCGGCCCGCTCACCGCAGCGCGCCGGTGTTCGCCGCGTAGGCCCGCAGCGCGCGCGCGCCGGCCACCGCGACGTCCACCTCGCGCTCGAGCGCGCGCCGGCGGTGCTCCAGCACCCCGATCGCCCGATCGTTCAACGCAGCGATCTCCTGCCACAACCGTCTTGCCTCTTCGTCGAGCGGCACCCGCGCGAGCCGCAGCGACTCTAGCAGCGCGCGTCGCTCGGCGTCGAGGGCGGGGATCCGATCGACCTCGCCATGATCGGCGATCTGCGCGAGCTCGCGCGACAGGCGCCAGGCGAGACGCAAGCCCGCATTCGGCTCCGACGACGTCCCGTTCATCGCCCCTCCGCGACGAGACGATCCCAGCCGCTCTTGATCTCGCGCACCAGCCCGGCGACCTCGACGACGAGGTCGGCGTCGTTTTTCGCGTTCGCGACCGTGAGCCGCTCGAGCATGTACGTGTACAGGAGCCGCAGGTTCGTCGCGACTTCGCCGCCACGCTCCAGGTCGAGCCGCTCGTTCAGGTGTCCGATCAGCAGCACCGCCTTGCCGATCGCGTTGCCTTTCGCGATCACGTCGGCGAGCGGCAGGTCGTTCTCGATCCGGCGCATGCACCCTTGGGCGACCGCGAGATGCGCGAGCACGTTGTCGAACGCGATCTGCACGAGCTTCGCCGGACTCGCATCGGCCACCAGCCCCTGGGCGTTCACCGCCCGATACCGTGCTGCGCCGTTCTGCGTGTAGCTCATCGCGCGCTCCGTCAGCCGCCGAACGTGGTGCTCGTCGTGCCGCTGCTCAGCGAGCTCGTGCTCGGCTGCGCGCTCTGCGTGCTGCCTTGGTTGAACTCGGCGGTCAGGTAGGTCTGCGTCTGCTTGAGCGCCGCGACCGCCGCGTCCATCGCGTTGTACTGCGCGGTCAGCGTCGCCGAGTAGGTCGCGAGCTGCGCGGTCAATGCCGCCTGCTGTTTCGCGACGTTGCCGAGGCCCGTTTGCAAGCCCTGGGTGATCGTGTCGAGCAGACCGCCGGTCTGCGTGAAGCCGTTCACGAGGCCGTTGATCTGGCTCGCGAGGCCGTTGCTGCCGGACACAAGGCTCTCGACGCCGGCGAGGTTGCCGCCGAGCGCGTTGCCGAGCGTGGTCGAGTTCGTGTCGTAGGTTCCCTGCGGATTCGCGGTGATCCCGAGGGCCGCGAGCGAGTTCGCGGCGTTGCCGCCCGTGCCGGCCTGGACCTGGTCGAGGATGTTCTGCAACTGGTTCTCGAACGATTGCAGGGTCGCGTTGCCGTTCAGCGGGCCGGCGGTCTGGGTCGTCGGATCGTAGCCGGTCAGGCTCTGGATGCTGGTCAGCACGCCGTTGAGCGCGGTCACGAAGGTGCCGATCGAGGTCTGCGCGCCGCTCGTGTCCGGCGCGATCGACAGCGTGGTCGACGCGCCGCTCGCGGTCGGCGCGAGCAGCGTGAGACTCACCCCGCTGATCGCGCCGTTGACCACGTTGCTCGCACTGGTCCCGGCATAGCCGTTCAAGGTGAAGTTCGCATCCTGCGCGGCCTGCGTCTGGGTGAGTGCGGTCGTGCCGGCCGACGGGTCGTAGACCAGGGCCGAGAGGCCCCCGTCGCCACCGGACTGAGTGACCGTGACCGCGTTCGCGGCACCGGTCGCGGTGCCGGAGAGCACCAGCCGCGCGCCCGCGGTGGTCGTCAGGACGCTCGCGCTGACGCCGGGATTGTTCGGGGCGGCGTTGATCGCCGCGGCGATCCCGGCGAGGGTGTTGTTCGTCGAGTCGATGTTCAGCGACATCGTGGTCGACCCCACCCCGATCGTGAGGGTCCCGGTCCCGACGACCGTGTTCGCGCTCGCGAATGGCGCGGAGGTCAGGATCGCCGGCGTCGCGAGATTCTGCACCTGCAGCGTGTACTGGCCCGCGACCGCGCCGACCGAGGTCGACGCGCTCGCGATCGTCTTGTCGGCGACCGTCGCGGTGAAGCCCGCGAGCGCGCCCGCCGATTGCAGCGGCGTCAACGCCGCCTGCAGCGTCTCGAGCGCGCTCTTGAACGTCCCGTACGCCGACAGCTCGGTGTTGAGCTCGGTCTGCTGGGAGTTCAGCTGGTTGGTCTGCGCCGCGCCGTACGAACTGGTCAGCGCCGAGACGATTGCCGGGATGTTGAGCCCGGAGCCGATGCCCTGCGAGGTCACGAGCGCCGCGGCGCTCGCCGGCGAGTTGCTCGATGGGCTGGTCGGCGACGACGTTGCCGGCGCGGCGCTCGGGGCGGTGCTCGATGATATCGCAGAGCTCATGGGATCCTCACCATCGGTGGTTCATCGCTCGCCGATTCGATCAAGGTATCGGCGCGGTCTGCCGAGACTTAAGCAAGCGCCGTACCAGGGGCGAATGCGGCCGCGGCGGCGCCCCCGGGCGGCGCGGACGAAGCGGAGCCGGCAAGCCCCTGCCGTCCGGTGGCAAGGACTTGCCGGCCCATGGGCGCGGCCGGGGGGCGGCCGCGCGGCGCTTACGGCAGCAGCTTCAAGATCAGCTGCGGCTCGGCGTTCGCCTGGGCGAGCACCGAGATGCCGGCCTGCTCGAGCACCTGCGCCTTCGTCAGATTCGCGGTCTCCTGCGCGAAGTTCGCGTTCACGATCGTGCTGTTCGATTGCGTGAGGTTCTGCGCGGTCGTCGTCAGGTTCTGCACCGCCGACGTGAAGCGGTTCTGGATCGCGCCGAGCTGGCTCTGGAACTGACTCACGGTCGCGAGCGCCGAGTCCACCGCCTCGATCGTCGCGTTCGCGCCGCTCACGGTCAGCACGTTCTGGCCGGCGAGCGTGCCCGCCGCGGTCACCGTGCCGGCGGTCTGCCCGATCGCCGCGACATCGCTGCCGCCGCCGACCTGGATGTTCTGGCCCGCGGACAGCGTCAGCTGGCCGTAGAACGTCGACGCGGTGCCGCTGGTCAACGTCGCGGCGGTCGCCCCGGTGAGATTCGCGCCGGCACTCGCATTGTACGAGGTGACGCCGGTGATACCCGCCAGCGTGCCGGCGGTGGTGCCCGCGCTGAGCGTCTGGTTCAAACTAATGTTGCTGCCGTCGGCCGCGGTCAGAATGATGCCGCTCCCGCCCGCCGCCGCGGTCACGCCGCCGTCCTGGGTCGAGAAGCTGTTGATCGCGGAGATCAGGTCGCTGGTACTGACCGTCGCGCCCGCAGTCGTGTTGCTGTAGACGCTCACGCCGTTGATCGCGAGCGAATAGGACGGCGAACCACCGGTACCGAGCGTTCCCGCGGTGAACGCGAGATCCTGGCTGTTGTTCGCCGTCGCGGTCAGGCCGGACGCGCCGGCGGCGTTGATCGCGGCCGCCTTCGCGTAGGCCGAGGCGCTGTTCTGATAGGCGACGCCGCCCGAGGTCGTTGCGGTGGTCGCGTAGTTCGCGCTGGAACCGACGGTCACCGCCTGTCCGCTGCCGACCGCCAGCGTGAGATTGCCGCTCAGCGCAGCGCTGGTCACCTCGGAGACCGAGTTCGCGACCGCGCCGACCTGGTTCGCGCCGACGCCCTGCGCGAGGTTCACCGCGATCGTGTCGCCGACGTTGGCGCCGACCTGGTAGACGGTCACGCCGGCGCCACCGCTCAGCACCGCCGAGCCGTTGAAGGTCGTCTGGGTCGCGATCCGGGTGATTTCCGCGATCTGCTGCTGGACCTGCTGGTCGAGCGCGGCGCGGTCCGACGCGCTGTTCGAGCCGTTCGCGGCCTCGACCGCGAGCGTGCGGATGCTCTGCAGGTTGTTTACGATCGTCGACAGCGCGCCGCCGGTCGTCTGGGCGACCGAGATCGCGTCGTTCGCGTTGTTGATCGCCTGGTTGGTGCCGTTGATCTGGGTGGTGAACTGCTGGCTGATCGCGAGGCCCGCGGCGTTGTCGGCCGCACTGTTGATCCGCAGGCCCGAGGACAAGCGGGTCAGCGATTGCGTCAGGAGCGATTGCGCGCCGTTCAGGTTGTTCTGGGCGATCAGCGAGTCGATGTTCGTGTTGAGCGTCAGTGCCATGTGCGATGACTCCAGGAAGTTGATACACCGGCCATCGAGGCCTGGGTTCCGTTGTGCTCACTTCACCCGCCTGGCGGGCGGACCGGTGACCACATTCAAACGGTGTATCGGACGCTGGGCGCGCTTCTTTAGCGCCATTCGCGCAAATCGCCGTCCGCACGACGGGATGCGGTTCACGATTTGCATTAGAATACCCTCCCCGTTCGGCCAACGTTCCCGCCCCCGCCCCGTGAAATCCCCGTCCCGCAAGACCCCGAAAGTCGGGTTCGTGAGCCTCGGCTGCCCGAAGGCGCTCGTCGATTCGGAGCGGATCCTGACCCGCCTGCGCGCCGAAGGCTACGAGGTCGCGCCGACCTATCGGGCCGCGGACCTCGTGGTCGTGAACACCTGCGGCTTCATCGACGCCGCGGTCGAGGAGTCGCTCGACGCGATCGGCGAAGCGCTCGCGGAGAACGGCAAGGTGGTCGTGACCGGCTGCCTCGGTGCGCGACCCGAGCGCATCCTCGAGCGCCACCCCGGGGTGCTCAAGGTCACCGGCCCGCAGCGTTACGAGGAGGTCGTCGCGACGGTGCACGAGCATCTGCCGCCCCGGCACGAGCCGTTCCTCGACCTGATCCCCGCGCAGGGCGTGCGCCTGACGCCGCGTCATTACGCCTATCTGAAGATCTCCGAGGGCTGCAACAACCGCTGCAGCTTCTGCATCATCCCGGCGATGCGCGGCCGTCTCGCGAGCCGCCCGTTCGCGGACGTGCTGCAGGAGGCCGAGGCGCTCGCACGCGCCGGCGTCAAGGAGATCCTGGTGATCTCCCAGGATACCAGCGCGTACGGGACGGACCTCAAGTACCCGCCGGCGACCTGGCGCGGACGGGCGTGGCGCACGCGCTTTCGCGACCTCGCCGCGGCGCTCGGCGAGCTCGGCGTGTGGATCCGGCTGCATTACGTGTACCCCTATCCGCACGTGGATGAGGTGATCGAACTGATGGCCGAGGGCCGCGTGTTGCCCTATCTCGACATCCCGTTCCAGCACGCGAGTCCGCGCATCCTGAAGCGGATGCGCCGACCCGCCGCGGCCGAGAACACCCTCGAGCGCATCGCCGCGTGGCGCGCGGCCGTTCCCGACCTCGCGATCCGCAGCACCTTCATCGTCGGCTTCCCGGGCGAGACCGAGCGCGACTTCGAGACGCTGCTCGACTGGGCGCGTAGCGCCGAGCTCGACCGGGTCGGCTGCTTCGAGTACTCGGCGGTCGAGGGCGCGGCGGCGAACGACCTCGGCGAGCCGGCGGTGCCCGCCGAGGTCAAGGCCGAGCGCCGCCGCCGGTTCATGGAGACGAGCGCGGCGATCAGCGCCGCGCGGCTCGCGCGCCGGCGCGGCCGGCGTCTGCAGGTCCTGGTCGATCGGATCGAGGGCGGCGTCGCGATCGCTCGGTCGGGTGCCGATGCGCCGGAGATCGACGGTGTCGTGCGGATCGCGGACGGTGCCCGGCTCGCGATCGGCTCGTTCGTCGACGTCGAGGTCACCGGCTCCGACGCGTACGACCTCGACGCAAGAATCATCAGTCCGCCGGACCGGGTCCGGCCCACGTCCGGAGAGTAAGCCGATGGAAATCACCGCCGATCGTGTCGTCACGATTCACTACACGCTGCGCAACGACGCGAGCGAGGTCCTCGACAGTTCCGCGGGCGGCGAGCCGCTCGCGTACATCCAGGGACACGGCAACATCGTGACGGGGCTCGAGAGGGCGCTCGAAGGTCACCGCAGCGGCGACCGCTTCTCGGTCACGGTGCCGCCGGCGGAAGGCTACGGCGTGCGTGATGCGGCGCTGGTGCAGCGCCTGCCGCGGCGGGCGCTGCAGGGGGCCGGCGAGATCCAGCGCGGCATGCAGTTCCAGGCGCGTGACCAGAACGGCGTTCGCGTGTTCACCGTGACCGCGGTCGCGGGCGACATGGTCACGCTCGACGGCAACCACCCGCTCGCCGATCAGAACCTGCATTTCGAGATCGAGGTCGTCGACGTGCGCGAGGCGAGCACCGAGGAGCTCGAGCACGGTCACGTGCACGGCCCCGGCGGGCATCACCACTAGATGTACTTGAACAGCGACAGGCCCGCGGTCAGCGTGTACGCCTGCATCGAGGCGCTCAGCGCCGTCTGCTGGTTGGTGAGCGAGGTGATCGCGCTCGGGTAGTCGAGGCTCTGCAGGTTCGAGATCGACTGCTGCAGCTGCGTCTGCTGGCTCGTGTCGACCGACAGCTGCGTCGAGATCTGGTTCAAGCGCGCCCCGACCCCCGCCTGCACGGTCGAGACATGGCTCGACGACTGGTCGATCGCGCCGAGCGTCGTCGCGATCGCGTTCGACAACTGCGTCGAGTTCATCGCGCCCGACGCGGCCGAGTTCAGCGTGCCGATGAAGTTCTGCACCGTCGCGAACAGGCTCTGGCTCGCGCTCGGCGCGATCGCGAAGGAGTCGCCGGTCGCGGGCTGGCCGCTCAAGCTCACCTGCACGCCGGCGAACGAGATCGCCTGGCCTGCGGTGTAGGTGCCCGAGGTCACGACCGCGTGCGCGGCGTCGAGCACCTGATAGCTCGACGACGAGGTGAACGCGATCGTGTAAACACCGCCGCCGTAGGCCGCCAGATCGGTGACCGTGCTCGCCCCGACGAGACCGCTGCCGGTGTTGGCGGGGTTCGCGGTCACAGTGAAGGTGCCGTTGCCGTTCGGGATCTGGTTGAAGACCGTATTGCCGTTGTCGCCGATCGCGATCGTCTGTCCGGCGCCGATCTGCACCGCGCGCTGACCCTGGTCGCCGGCGTAGCTCGCGCCGCTCGCGGTCTGCGCGAACGGCTGGTTCTGCGCCGCGTAGCCCGCGAAGATGTACTCGCCGTTGCCGTTCTGGGTGTTCGCGAGCCCGACCAACGTCTGCTGGATCTGGGTCGCCTGGGACGAGAGCGCGGCGAGGTTCTGCGGCGACAGCGTGCCCGAGTTCGCCTCGAGCGCGAGGCTGCGCAGCGTCTGCAGCTGGTTTTGCACCTGCGTCAGCGCGTTGTCCTCGACGTTCAGGTTCGACTGCGCCGAGTTCGCGTTGGTCGTGTACTGCTGGCTCTGCGAGAGGACCTGGTCATAGGTGTCCACCGTGCCGGCCGCAGCCGGGTTCTGCGCCGCCGTCGTGAACGCGAGACCCGTTGAGATCTGGTTCTGGGTCGTCGCGAGGTTCGACTCCAGCGTGTTCAACGAGGCGAGGAACTGCGTCTGCAGGAGGCTTTGGGTGATGCGCATCAGAGGATCCCGTTCGAGAGCGCCGACATCAGGCTCGCGAACATGTTGTTGCCGATCGACAAGGCCTGCGCCGAGGCCTGGAACGCCTGCTGCCACTGCAGCAGGTTCGCCGCCTCCTGGTTCAGGTCCACCCCGGAGATCGATTGCACCGACTGCTGTGCCTGCGACGTGACCGCGGTTTGCGCGGTCTGTGCGTTGCCGATCTGCTGCGCCTGGCCGCCGATCCCGGTGATCAGCGCGCTGACCGCGCCGTTCACGCTGATCGTGCCGCCGGCGAGCAGGCCCTGGTTCTGCGATGCCGCGCCCGCAAGCGCGTTGCGGTTGTCGCCGCTGCCGCCCGCGTTGCTCTGCACCGTGAACTGGTCCCCGGTCTGCGGCGTTCCGGTGATCTGCACCTGCCAACCGTAGAATGCGATGTTGCCGCCGGGCGTGTAGGCGTAGCTGCCCGCACCGTTCACCGAATAGGTCGTCGGACTCGTGAACTGGATCGTCGCCGGCGTGAGCAGGTTCGGATTCGACGCGTCGATCACGCTGCCCGCGCTGATCGCGGCGCTCCCCTGGTTCGCGTTCGACGCCGCCGTCTGGATCGCGCCGGCCGCGGCGATCTGCGCCGGATTCGTCAACGCGACCGCGAACGAAGCCGCCGCCTGCGCGGTCGGCTGGATCAGGAACTGGTCGCCGTTCGCCGGCGTCCCGGCCAGCACGATCGACACGCCATCGGCGACGATCGGACTCGCCGCGGTGCCGCTGCCGGTGAACGCGACCGCGGCCCCGGTGCTCGCGTTCGCCAGCCGGTACGCCCCCGCGTCGTAGGACAGCACGTAGTCGTTGGTGGTGAGCTGTCCGACGTTGGTGACCGTCGCGGACGCCGTCGCCGAACCGGTGTTCGTGCTCGCCGGCGTGACCGTCGGCGCGGCGAGCGTGAACAGGTTCGCGCCGAGCTGGCCACTGAGATCGAGCCCGGCGTTTTGCTGCGCATTCGCCGACTGCGCGAAGGCGGTCGCGAGCTGGCCGAGCTGGTTGAGCGCCGGCTCGACCACCTGGGTGCGCGCGGCGAGCAGGCCGCCGAGGTCGCCGGCGGTGATCGACCCGCTGATGACCTGGTTGCCGGCGGTCGCGGTCGAGATCTCGAGCTGCGACGCGTTGTACGGATTCTGCACCGTCGTCAATTTACTGACGTTGCCCTGCAGAACGAGCGGCTGACCGTTGCCGACGAACACGTTCACCGCGCCGTTGCTGTCGGTGCTGGTGGTGAAATTGACCAGTTTCGACAGGTTCGACAACTGCTGGTCGCGCTGGTCGATCAGGTCGTTCGGCGGCTGGCCGCCGTCCTGCGCGGTGCCGACGACGATCTGCTGGTTCAGCGTCGCGATCGAGGCTGCGATTGAGTTGATCTGCTGGACGTCGGCGCTGACGCTCGCGTTGATCGTGGTGTTCAGGCTCGCGAGCTGCGCGCTCGTGCTCTGGAAGCTCGAAGCGACCCCCTGCGCGGCGCCGAGCAGCGCCTGGCGCGCGGCGATCGAGGTCGGCGCGTTCGCGACGTTCGACCAAGCGCCGTAGTAGCTCTGCAACGCGCTCGACAGTCCGCCCGCGGTGGTGCCGATGATGTTGTCGACCTGGTTCGCATAGGTCTGCAGCGCGGTCAGCTGCCCGAGGCTGCCCTGCGCGAAGTTCAGTTGATTGGTCGCGACCTGGCTGAACGCGCGCACGACCCCGCTCACCTGCACGCCGGCACCGACGGTGGCGACGCCGTTCGTTTGCGGCGTCGCGGTCGTCAGGTTCACGCTCTCGCGCGCGTATCCCGGCGTGTTCGCGTTCGCGATGTTGTTGCTGGTGGTCGAAATCGCGGTCTGCAACGCGCGCAGCGCGCTGAGGCTGATCCCGAACAGGTCCGACACGGCTCAATCCCCCTGACGATGCCGGGCGGCGGAAATCGCCCTGTCCGCGTTATCGGCCGTCACCGGGAATCCTTAACGGCCGGCCGACGCCGCGCGCAGCGCTTCGCGAAACACGCCGCTGCGCACCACGCCGGCCAGCTTGCTCGCGTAAGCAGGGTCGGTCGCATAACCGGCGGCGGCGATCCCCTCGATGTACGCGCCGACGTTCTCACCGGCCGACAGTGCCCCGTGGTACCGCGGCGACTCGCGCAGCAGGTTCGCGAAGTCGGCGACGCTGTCCGCGACCGACCGGTACGCCCGGAATGCCGCGGTGCGCGCCGTCGCGACCCCGTCGCGAAACTCGATCGTCGGCGCGACCGCGCGACCGCCCGTCCAGCGATCCCCCGCCTTGATCCCAAACAGGTTGAAGCTCGGCGACCCGTCGGCGGTACGGGCCATGCGCCGCCCCCAGCCGGTCTCGAGCACCGCCTGCGCGAGCAGGCCGATCGGGTTCACCCCGAGCGCCTGCGCGGCGGCGCGGATCGCGGGCAGGAGCGCGCCGACGAACTGCGCCGCCA
>JAJXYU010000280.1 GCA_021780395.1 Pseudomonadota bacterium | reverse complement strand
TCGATCGGCTCGACCTCGCCGAGGCTCTCGGTGAAATACCGCTCCTTGCGCTCGGCCGCCGCCGCGAAGTCGCCGAGATCGATGCCGTAGTGGGCCTTGAGCTCCTCGAGGATGGTTCCGGTCGGCTTGCCACCCCAGCCGTAGAACGTGCGCGCGTCGAACGGCGGTTCGCGGCCTTCGAGCACGCGCAGCCACGCGCGATAATGCAGCGGCATCGTGTCGGCGAGCGTTCCGTCGCAGTCGAACAGGTAGGCGCCGAATGTCCGCTGCGGAATCTCGATCACCACCCCTTCGGGCGGGCGCGTCGTCAAGCCGGCGCCGCCGCGGGCACGCGGTCGAACACGATCCCGCGCTCGGCGTCCCAGTGCCGGTCGCGGATCCAGGCCGCGCGCTGCGCGCACCACCACATCAGCGCATGGTGCATCCCACCGTAGGGGTTCGGACACGGCAGGAAGCAGTGATAGCCCGGCAGGTCCTGCGTCCCCTGCATCCCCCACGCGCCGAGACGCGGAACGAAATCGACGAGTTCGAACTCGGCCGCGTTCAAGCGGCGACACAGCTCCGCCGGATCCGCCGGCCGGGCTGCGAACGGCAGTGAGATCGACGCGAGGTATCCCGCACCCGCGATCGGGTGCAGCACGCCGGCGTGCACTTCGAGCAACGCGGTCTGCGCATTCGGATCGATCGCCCGGGTCGGGCAATCACCGTGCAGCGGCAGCTCCGCCCAGACCGCGTTGCCCCGGCACGCGGCCGCGAGTCCGAGCCGCTCCATCGCCGCCACGGTCGAGCGCAGTTCCTGCTCCTCGAGCGGCTTGCTCCAGTCCTTCGGCATCGCGTGATGGACGCGATGCTGCTGGAGCGCGGTCGCCGACACGATCGACTGCGCGACCGACCGGCCGAACGGCAGCTGCGCGCCGAACGCCTCGAGGATCAGCCGGGTTGCAAGTTCCGCGGTCGATTCGACCGCATACAGCGTGAACTGCGCCCGCTGGCGCAAGCGGCCCTCGTGCCGCTCGTAGGCACCGTGGACCGCGAGCGCGTTCAGGCGCGCGATGCCGGCCGCGTGCAGCGACGGCAGTCCCGCGGATTCGTAGTCGGTGACGACGTCGACGATCGCGGTCGCGGTCGCCGCGGGCGCCGCGGTCGTCGTGGGCGTCGTCGCGTCGGCAGCGGTCGTCGCGGGCTCCGCCGCGTCGGTCGCGGGCACGGGACGGATCTCGAGCGAGCTCGTGCCCGCGCCGGGATGCGCTCGGCGGTAGCCGGCCGCGGTGCGCTCGAGCGCGTGGCGCGACAGCGCCGCGTGCAGGCGTTCCTCCACTTCGGTCATCGGCAGATCTCCTCGACGATCGGTATTCCTGGTGCCACGTCGCGCGGCAGGAGCCCGACGAGCCGCGGATCGTCGGCCACCTCGACGCGGCGCGCATACGCCCGGAACCCCGAGCGCCGATAGAAATCGAGCGCGGCCGGATGATCGAGCGTGCAGGTGTGCACCCACAGCCGCCGGATCGCGCGGCTCCACGCGCGCATCACCGCCTGGTTCATCAGCCAACGGCCCGCGCCGCGGCCGCGCGCGGCCGCGGTCAAGCCGAAGAACGCGAGTTCGCATTCGCCGGCGACGCGGAAGTCGAGTTCGAGCAGCCCTTCGTCGATCCCGGCGACGCTGAAAACCCACACTTCCACGTCCGGGTCGCCGAGGATCCGGCGCAGCGCAGGCGTCGGCATCACCAGGCGCGAGAACCACAGCCACTCGCTGCCGACGCGCCCGAACAGCGATCGATACGCCTCGGGCTCGGCATCGACGACCCGCCGCAAGCCCCACGCCGGATCCGTGCGCACGGGCGCCGGCGACGGCGCGGCGCGCATCTCGAGACAGGTCACCACCGACGCAAGTTTGCCGGGTGCGATCTCGCTGTAACCGTCGGGCAACGTCATTCGACCCCTCTCCTCCCACCGCGCGGGCCGCTACCTTCGCACAGCCTCCGGCCGTCTGTCAGCCCCGACGCTCGAACGTCGCGACGGTCTCCACGTGGTCCGTATAGGGGAACTGGTTGAACGCGGCCAGCGAGTCCAGTCGGAACCCGCCGCCGGCCATGAGCCGGGCGGCATCCGCGACCATGGTTCGCGGCTCGCAGCTCACGTACACGAAGCGCCTTGGCGGCGACGACGCGAGCGCCGCGATCAGCGCAGGATCCAGCCCCTTGCGCGGCGGATCCGCGATCACGACGGTGCGACCTTGCGCCGCGGGCGTGGCCGCGGCGGCCGTGCCGGGCCAGAGCGACACCCTCGCCCGGACGTCCGGATCGAGCCGCGCGAGCCCGAGCGCAAGGCCGTGCAGCGACTCGCCCGCGACCTCGTTGATTCGCAGTGACGCCACGCGATCGAGCACCGACAGACCGATCGCGCCGACGCCGCCGTAGAATTCGGCGACGTGCGCGCCCGGGGGGATCCGCTCGCGCACGTGCGCGACGATCCGCTCGGCGATCGCCGGGTGGCTCTGGCCGAACGCGCCGGGCGGATAGTGCACCTCGGCGCCGCCGTACCGCTCGACCAGGCTCGCGGGCCCCCACCAGTGGTGAAACTCGCGGCCGAGCACCACGTTCGAGCGCTCCGGGTGCGCGCTGAACCACAGGCTGTGCAGTTGCGCGCCAAGGCGCGCGCGGATCGTCTCGAGCAAGACCGCGAACGGCTCGACCTGCGTCGCGTTGCCGACCACGACGACCTGGGCGGTCTGCGAGCGCCGCTCGACCACCACCTGCAGGTACCGCGCGAGACCGCGATGCACGCTCTCCGAATAGCAATCCAATCCGGAGTCGATCAACGCGTGTCGCACGACTTCCGCGACCCGGTTGATCAGCGGGTGATGAACCTGGCAGTTCGGGATGTGCACGAGCCGATGACTGCCGGCCGCGAACAGTCCGAGCTTCGGTGCCTCCCGGCGTCCGCGGATCGCGAGCCGCGCGCGATGACGGAATCCCACGAGCGCATCACCCGCGACCTCGACCGGGGGCAAACCGTGCGCTTGCGCGAACGCATCGAGCATCGCCCGCGCGTCCGCCGGGATGTCCGGTTCGCCGAACCGGGGACAGCCCGGACAGGGCGGCCGGTGGCTGCACACCGGCGCGCGGCGGTCGTCGACCGGCGTCACCGATCGACGCGGCGGGCGCGAACCCAGATCTTGCGGCGCAGAGATCGCGCGCCCGGCGCTCCGTCGCGGTTCGTGAAGATCATCCGGCCGTCGTCGAAGTGCACGCGCTGGCGGTACGCGACCCCAACCTCGGCCGCGAGCAATGCGGTCGTCACCCGGTGGATCACGCTCGACCCGGTCGCGTCGACGTCCCAGGTGCCGGCATAGGTGTAGTACGCGCCGGTTCCGGCGATCGCGACGCTCATCCAACCGCCGGCCTGGTAGATCAACACACCGGTCGAATCCGGCCGGTAGAACGGATCGACCGTGTCGCCGTCCGCCCCGCGGTACTCGATCCGCAGCAGCCGCCAGGCGCCGATCAGCCGGCGGCGCAGCGCGCGCGCCTCAGGCCGAGGGGATGAAGTCCTCATCGTCGTGGAACTCGCGCTCGAAGGAGAGGAACGCATAGTAGCCGCATCGCCTTCCGTACGGATATTTGCGGCACACCGCGGGCCGGGCCGCGTAGACCGTGCAGCGCCGCTCGCGGCGGTCGAAGAAGTGGCAGACCGACGCATACACGTGGTCCCGGTGGTGGCGCAGGATGCGCTCCACGCCCTCTTTCGCGCGATAGAGGTAGGTATGGCGCGCGCGCGCGGTCCGCACCGGGATCCCGAGATGCTTCGCGAGCCGCCGGACGTCCGCGTCCGACACCTCGATGCGCGCGTGGCTGCAGCAGTATCCCGGACATCGCGCGCAGTCGTACCCCATGGGCCACCAGTGTAGACGAGTCCGCGACCGGCGAC
>JAJXYU010000047.1 GCA_021780395.1 Pseudomonadota bacterium | reverse complement strand
TCGACGGCGCCGATTTCATCGTGCTGGAAGCGCGGCTCGCACCGCGCACGCTGCGGGCGCTGTGCGATGCGGTCGGGATCCCGGTGTATGCGCGCGGACTCGCGCTCGAGCGCGCCCGGGCGCTCGGCGCGAGCGGCGTGAGCTCGCTCGCGCGCGCCGACCGGTGAGTCCTGGGCCGCTCGGGTCGGACCCCGCGGTCAGCGCTCGGGAGGCGCGGTGTCGTCGTCCGGCGGCCCATCGCCCGCCGCGGACTCGTCCGGGATCGCGCGTGCGCCGCTGAACCAGGCACCGAGGTCGACGAGCCGGCAACGTTCGCTGCAGAACGGGCGGAACGGATTCGCGTCCGACCACTCCACCGCCCGGTGGCAGGTCGGGCATTCGACGCGCGGGATCATGGCTGCGACGCTCGCGCGCCTACGAGCAGCAGGTCAACAGGAACGGCACGTCGGTCTCGACGTGCACCGGCCGGTGTGAGGAATCCGTCCAGCTGAGGAAGCGCACCGTGCAGCGATGCTGATTGCCGCTGATCTCCGGAAACAGGCCGATGTCGCCGGGCAAGGTGATCCGCACCAGCTGGCACGGAGTCTCCCGGTCCAGCGGCAACTGGAACACGCCGCCGATCGCGGTCTCGGGCTTGCAGCGGGCGTTCTGGCGCGTGAGCCACAGGATCTCGGCGATGCTGTCGCACAGTGGCCGAATCATCGCGAGCCATTGGCCGAACTCCGCCGCGCGCTCTTCGGGCGCGCGGCTCAACCAATGCGAATAGTCCGGCAAATCGAAATCGCAGGTGCCGCCGGGAATCGCGCTGCGGTGCTTGATCGCGCTCAGGAACTCCGAGTCGCGCAGCGGCGCCATGAAGTTTCCGCCGACCGCCGACAGATCGTTGCGCAGCCGCAGGAGATTCGAGGTCAGCGCCTTCAGGCGCCCGGGATCGACGCCACTCTTCGACTGGTAGTCCTTGAGGATGTTGATGTGCCGCTCGAGCTCCTTCAGCACGTCGCTGCGTGCGTCGCCGCGTGCGGTGATCGCGAGGACCTCGAGCAGACTCGCGACCGCGGCCCGCGTGCCCCACGCGCTCGGCGACTCGCTGTGATAGATCGCCTGCGTGTACAGGAAGTCGAGCCGCAGGAACATGCGCATCCGTTCGTTCAGCGGCTGCTCATAGATCACCGGCGCCGGCTCGGGAGCGGATTCGGCCGTGGGGTCCGGATGCGAGTTCATCCCGCTATTCTGATCCAGACCGAGGCCCAGGGTAAACCTCGATCAGGGGGGTGGGGGGACTGCGGGTCCTGCCGCCGGGGCGGACGGGTGCGCCGCGGCGATCGCGAGATAGCGCCGGTGCAGCGCATCGACGCCCGCGTGCAGCGCCTCCAGGCTGCCCTCGTTCGACAGTACGTCGTCCGCACGCGCGAGCCGTTCGGCGCGGCGTGCCTGCGCCGCGAGCATCGAATCCGCGAGCTCCGCCGAGACCCGATCGCGCTCGAGCAGTCGTCGTCGCTGCGTTTCCTCGGCGACGTCGACGACCAGGATCCGGTCGAGGTCGTCCCGGGGTCCGCCCTCGATCAGCAGCGGGATCACCAGAATTGCGTAGGGTCCGCTCGCCGCGGCCGCGCGGCGGGTCATCTCGGCCCGGATCCGGGGATGCAGCATCGCCTCGAGATCGCGCCGCGCGCCGGAATCGCCGAACACCCGTTCGCGCAGCGCCCGACGGTCGAGGCGCCGGTCGGCGCCGAGGACGCCGTCGCCGAAACGCGCGACGATCTCGGTCAGCGCGGGGGTGCCGGGTTCGACCAGCGACCGGGCGACCTCGTCGGCGTCGATCACGGTCGCGCCGAGTTCGGCGAAGCGGCGCGCCGCGGTCGTCTTGCCGCTCGCGATGCCGCCGGTGAGGCCGATCCGCAGCCCGGTCATCGGCTCAATGGCCGAGTCCGGAGACCCGGAGATAGTCGCCGATCATCTCCGGGCCATAGAGCATCGCGAGCCAGCCCGCAACCGCGAGGTAGGGTCCGAACGGGATCGGTGCCGCGCGATCCCGGCCCCGGAACGCGATCATCGTGATCCCGAGCACCGCGCCCGCGGCCGCAGCGAGGACGATCACGAGCGGCAGCATCCGCCAGCCGAGCCACGCGCCCAGCGCGGCGAACAGCTTGAAGTCCCCGTAGCCCATGCCTTCCTTGCCGGTCACGAGGCGGTGCGCCTGGTAGACCAGCCACAGCGACAGGTACCCGGCGAGCGCACCGAGGATCGCGGTCCGCGGCGCAACCGGGATCCCGGTCGGGGCCGAACCCCACAGCGCCGCCGCAACGAGTCCGACCCACAGCAGCGGCAGCGTGAGTCCGTCGGGGAGCAATTGGTGATCGATGTCGATGCCGGTCAGTGCGATCAGCATCCAGGTCACGAACAGCCCGCAGGCGGCCGGGATGCCGAAGCCGAAATGCGCCGCGACCATCGCCGACGCCCAGCCGGTCGCGAGCTCGACGATGGGGTAGCGCACCGAGATGCGCGCGCCGCAGGCCGCGCAGCGGCCGCCGAGTACGAGCCAACCGAGCACGGGCACGTTGTGCCGGGCCTTGATCGGCGTCTGGCAGGCGGGGCAGGCCGAGCGCGGAGTCCAGAGGTTGAAGGTCGGTGCCGGCGCCGGCGCCGGCGCGGGTGTTGGGGTTGGGGTTGGGGTCGCCCCGGGGTTCTCGCGCAGGATGTCCTCGGCCTGCGCACGCCAGTCGCGCTCGAGCATCCGCGGAACCCGATAGATCACGACGTTCAGGAAGCTGCCGACCACCAGGCCGACGACGAACACGGATCCCGCGAACAAGCCCGGGTTCCCGGCGTAGGTCGCCGCGAGTTCGCTCAGCATCCGGTCCAGGCCAAGGCGCTTCGAGCCGCGTCCCGCCGCGGTCCGCTAGCCGACCACCTGGCCCAGTTTGAAGATCGGCAGGTACATCGCGATCACCATGCCGCCGACGAGCACGCCGAGCACGACCATGATCAGCGGCTCGAGCAGGCTCGACATTCCGTCGACCGCCGCATCGACTTCCGTCTCGTAGAAATCGGCGACCTTGCCCGACATCTGGTCGAGCGATCCGGACTCCTCGCCGACCGCGACCATCTGCACGACCATGTTCGGGAAGAGTCCGGTGTTCTCCATCGCACGCTGCAGACGCTGGCCGGTCGCGACCTCGTCCTTCATCCGCAGCGTCGCTTCCTCATACACGATATTGCCGGTCGCACCCGCGACCGATTGCATCGCCTCGACCAGCGGCACGCCGGCCGCGAACATCGTCGACAGCGTGCGCGCGAAGCGCGCGATCGCCGCCTTCACCATGATCGGCCCGATCACCGGCACGTGCAGCAGCATCCGATCGAGCGTCCGGCGCATGTTGCGTGAGCGCTTCTTGAAGTAGATGAACGTGTAAATCCCCGCGATCGCCGCGATCAGGATCAGCCAACCCCGGTGCTGCACGAAGCGCGACAGGTTCACGACCATCTGCGTGAACGCGGGCAGGGCTGCGCCGAAGCCCTTGAACAAGGACTCGAATTGCGGGATCACGAAGATCAGCAGGATCGTCATCACCAGCAGTGCGACCACCATCACCGCGGTCGGGTAGAACAGCGCCTTCTTGATCTTCTTCTTCAGTTCCTCGGTCTTTTCCTTGTAGGTCGCGATCTTGTCGAGGAGGGTCTCCAGCGCGCCGGCCTGCTCGCCCGCCTCGACGAGGTTCACGAACAGGTCGTCGAAATACAGCGGATGCTTCGCGAGCGCCTCGTGCAGCGTGCTGCCGCCCTCGATCGTCGATTTGATGTCGAGCACGAGCTTCTGCATCGCCGGCTTCTCGTGGCCGTTGCCGACGATCTCCAGCGACTGCACCATCGGGATCCCGGCGGCCATCATCGTCGCGAGCTGGCGACTGAACACCGCGATGTCCTCGCTCTTGACCTTGCCGCCGCCGCC
>JAJXYU010000168.1 GCA_021780395.1 Pseudomonadota bacterium | reverse complement strand
GGCGTCGCGCGGTCCGCGCGCGGACCGCGGCCGGCCCCGCGCACGCGGGCTTCACGCTGATCGAGATGCTGGTCGCGGTCGTGATCCTCGCGATCCTCTCCGGCCTCGCGTACGGCACCTATCGCGAAGCGCGGGTGTCGGCCGCGCGCACCGCCCAGTCGATGCGACGCACCCGGGAGATCGAGTTCGGACTGCGGATGATGGTGCAGGACTTCGCGCAGATCGTCCCGCGGCCGATCCGCGATCCGCTCGGTGAAAGCCGCTTGCCGAGCCTCGTCGGCGGCGCCGGCGGCGACGGCGGCGACGACCTGGCCGTGTTCACCCGCGACGGCTGGTCGAACACCGCGGGGCAGCAACGCAGCACGCTGCAGCGGGTCGGCTACCGCTTGAAAGGCACGACGCTCGAGCGCTATTACTACACTGTGCTCGACCCGACCTCGAACGATGCGCCGGTCGTCGAGAAGCTGCTGACCGGGGTCAAGAGCGTCCGGATCCGCTACCTCGACATGAACCAGACCTGGGACACCGCGTGGCCACCGCCGGGGCTGCCGCCGGCCCAGCAGCTCACCATCCGTCCGATCGCGGTCGAGATCGACATCGTGTTCAAGGATTGGGGCGAGGTCCGCCGCCTGGTCGAGGTGGCCGGATGACCCCGCGAATCCCGACGGACCGCGGCGGCCCTCGGCATCGCCAGCGCGGGATCGCGATGATCATCGCGCTGGTGATCGTCGCGCTCGCGACGGTGCTCGCGTGGAAGATCGGCTACGACAGCTACCTCGAGCGGCAACGCACCGTCGCGATGCTGTCGCTGGAACAAGCGATGCAGTTCGGGCTCGGCGCCGAGGCCCTCGCGGGCGACGCGCTCGCGCGGCAGCTGCAGCAGACCGCGCAGGTCACCCTCGCGCAGCCCTGGGCGCAGCCCACGCCACCGTTGCCGATCACCCCGCCGGGCGATGCCGACGGCCCGCCGATCGGCGCCGTGCAAGGCAGCCTCGTGAACCTGGACGGCCGGTTCAACCTGAACAACCTCGGGCACCTGCTCCCGAACGGCACCGAGGATCCGCAGCCGCTCGCCGAGTTCCAGCGATTGCTGGCCGCGGTCCATCTCGAGCCGAAGTGGGCGGGCATCGCCCGCGACTGGATCGATGCGGATCGCATCCCGAGCCAGCCCGACGGCGCCGAGGACGACGTGTACACGCGACTGTCGCCCCCGTACTGGACCGGGAACTGGCCGATGACGAGCACGACGGAACTGATGGCGCTGCCGGGATTCGGTCGCGAGCGCTATCTCGCGATCGCTCCGTACGTGACCGCGCTGCCGACCGCGACCGCGAAGATCGACGTCTGCACCGCCCCGGCGCTGGTGCTCGAGAGTCTCGCGCCGAACCTGAGCGGTGAATATTCGACCGATCCGGCGGCGCTCGCGGCCGGACGCAAGACCGGCTGTTTCCCCAACCTGCAGACCCTCCAGGCGACCGTGGGGCCGGCGACCTGGAACACGATCAGCAACCTCGTGACCGACACCGGCAGCTATTTCCGTCTGACCTCGCGCGTGACGCTTGGCAGCACCGAAATCACCTTGTACAGTCTTTTGCAGCGCAGAAGCGACGGCAAGGTCGTGCCTTTGATCCGTAGCATTGGAACCCTGTAACTCTCCCATGGCGCAGACCTTGATCGTCCGTCTCCTCGCTACGTCGGCCGCCGACGCCGAATGGCTGGCGATCGATGCGGTCGGGCAGCCGAACGGCGCGGTGCAGCGCGGATCACTCGCGCAGATCGCGGGCGCCGCGGCCGGCCTCGACGTCGTCGTGCTCGCGCCCGGGACCGACGTATGGCTGGCCGCGCCGGTGCTGCCGCCGGGCAACAGCGCGAAACTCGCCCGCGCGACCCCGTTCGCGCTCGAAGATCAGTTGTCCGAGGACATCGACCGGCTGCATTTCGCGATCGGTCCCCGCGGAGCCGACGGCGCGACCCCGGTCGCGGTCGTCGCGCGCGAGACGCTCGCCGCGTGGATCCGCGCGCTCGAGGCCGCCGGCCTCGCGCCGCGCACGATGGTCGCCGAGACCGCGTGGATCCCGGAGAACCCCGGCCAGACGGTGCTCTGGCTCGACGGCGACCGGCTCGCGGTGCGCCGGCCGGGGCAGCCGCCGTTCGTGGTCGAGGCGACGCCGCTGGTCAGCGCGTTCGAGGCCGCGGCGCTGATCGGCGAGCCGGCGGGCGCGGACGATGAGCCGCGCGCCCTCGAGAGCGGGCTCCTGCACCTCACGCCGCAGGACTGGGAACGGGTTCGGGACGAGGTCGAGGCGCTGCTGCCGCGCTTCGAGACGCTGCGGGTGCAGCTGCTCGCGGACGGTCCGCTGCCGTGGCTTGCGCGCGGCCGCGCCGCGCGCGACGCGGTGAACCTGCTGCAGGGCGAGTTCGCGCGCGCGCCGGCCTACGTCGACCGCTGGCGCGAGTGGCGCGTGGCCGCGTTCCTCGGGATCGCGCTGCTCGGCGTGCACGTCGCGACCGAGGCGGCGCGGATCCACTTCGCCAACGCCGCGAGCGCGCGCAGCGAGCGCGACATCGCGACGCTGTACGCCGCGACGATGCCGGGCGTGCCGATGCGCGACGCCCGCGCGCAGATGCAGGCGCGGCTGCGGGCGATCCGTGCGGCCGGGGCCGGGCCGGGCGCGTTCCTGCGGACGATGCAGTCGCTGACGACGGCGCTCGGCGCAACGCCGTCTGCGCAGCTCCAGTCGTTCGCGTTCCGGCGCCGGACCTTCGACGTCACCGTGACCTCGAAGAGCGTCGATGCGCTCGGCCGGCTGAGCGCGACCCTCGGGCGGCAGGGCCTGCACACCGTGATCCAATCCTCCACCCCGACCGCGGGCGGCGTCGAGGCGCACCTGCGGATCCGCGGCGCACCCGGGGGTGCGCGATGAACGGCGCCGCGATCCGGGCATGGTACGCGGCCCTCGAGGCGCGCGAGCGGCGGATGCTCGTCGGCGGCGCGATCTCGGTCGTCGCTCTCGTGCTGGTCGGCGGCGTGCTGCTGCCGTTGCACGGCGCGGTCGAGACGGCGGTGGCGCGCAGCGAACGCCGTCGCGAGGATCTCGCCTGGATGCGTGCGCACGCGAACGCGGTTCGCGCGGGGTCCGCGTCGCTGCGCGCGCCGATCGACGAACCGCCGCTGGTGCTGATCGACCGCAGCGCCCGCGACGCCGGCCTCGCGGCCGCGCTGCGCGGCACCGAACCCGCCGGCCGCGGGATCCGCGTCCGGCTGGAAGGAGCGCCGTTCGACGCGATGATGATCTGGCTCGGTACGCTCGACCAACGCTACGGCATCACCGTCGAGGCGATCACCGTCGATCACGGCGCACATCCCGGCACCGTCGATGCGAACGTCACGCTCGCGCCGCCGCCCGCCTGAACCGGCGCGGCCGGCCGGCCGCGGCAAGCACGGGGCGTACTGGCTGCTGATCCCGCTCGCGGTGCTCGTCGCGACCGCGGTCGTGATCGTCGCCTTGCCGGCGACGATCGTGCGACGCTTCGCGCCGCCGACGCTGCGGCTCGAGGATCTGTCCGGCACGCTCTGGCACGGCACCGCGCAGCAAATCGTGCTCGACGGTCGCGCGATCGGCGCGGTCGAGTGGCGGCTGCATCCGCAGGGCTTGCTGCGCGGCCACGCGGATCTCGACCTTCACTGGGTGGACCGGAGCCTGCGCTCGGTCGCGACGGTCGATCTCACCGGCACGCGGATCCTCGCTCGCGGGGTGCGCGGGACCGGCCGCATCGAGGATCTCGCATCGCTCGGCATCGCGCCCGGCTGGCGCGGCGAGGCGCGCTGGGACCTCGAGACCGTCGCGGTGACCGACGGCCGCCTCGCGGCGCTCGACGGCACGATCGCGGTCGCGCAGCTTGCCTCGCCCGCGGTCGCCGGCGGCGCCGACCTCGGCGCGTATCGCGCGCGCATCGCCGACG
>JAJXYU010000092.1 GCA_021780395.1 Pseudomonadota bacterium | reverse complement strand
GAGCTGCACGTCGTCGATCGCTGGCTCCATCTCGGCACCGCGCGGACGGACGCGGATCTCGCGGCGATCGTCGCGACGGTCCCCCGTCCGGCGTTCGACCTCGACGTGTATCGGATCCTCGCGAAACACCTCGAGCGCGCACCGCGCCTCGACTGGGTCGCGTTGCCCGCCGCGCCGGCGCGGCGCCGCGCGTGAGCGCCGAGATCCACGAGTGGATCGCGACCGCCCCGGTCGGGGCGGCGTCGGTGCTCGCCGAGGAACTCGTGCGGTTCGGCGCGACCGCGGTGCGCGAGCGCAGCAGCGACGTGCGCTTCGACGGCCCGCTCGAGGTCGGATACCGGGCCTGCCTGTGGTCGCGCACGGCGACCCGGGTCTACCTCGTGCTCGGCACCGTCGACGCGCAGTCTTCGCAGAGCCTGCACGCCGCGCTCGAGCGCATCGATTGGCGCGAGCACCTCGGCCCGGGTGCGACCCTCGCCTGTTCGGCGAGCGGCGGCAACGCGGCGCTCCGGCACACGCTCTACGCCGCGCAACGGCTGAAGGATGCGGTCTGCGACGGCCTGCGCGCGAGCACCGGCACGCGTCCCGACGTCCGTCCGCAACGGCCCGACGTGCTGCTGCACCTGCACGTCGGGGCCGCGAGCGCCGAACTGTCGCTCGACTTCTCCGGCGAGAGCCTGCACCGGCGCGGCTATCGGGTCGCGGGCGGGCGAGCGCCGTTGAAGGAGAACGTCGCCGCCGCGGTGCTGCTGCGGGCCGGCTGGCCCGCGATCTGCGCGGCCGGCGGGCCGCTCGTCGATCCGATGTGCGGGACCGGGACCTTCCTGCTCGAGGCGGCGGCGATCGCCGCCGACGCGGCGCCGGGGCTCGAGCGGGCGTATTTCGGATTCACCGGATGGCGCGGCCACGCGCCGGCGCTGTGGGAGCGGTTGCGGCGCGAAGCGATCGAGCGGCGTGCCGCGCGCGCGCCGCGCCGCGTGATCCTCGGCTTCGACGCCGACGCGGACGCGGTGCGCGCGACGCTCGCCAACGCCGCCGCGGCCGGCTTCGAGCCGTGGCTGCACGTCGAGCGGCGCGCGCTCGCCGAACAGTGCCGGCCGCCCGGCACGCCGGGACTGCTGGTGTCCAATCCCCCGTACGGGGAGCGGCTCGGCACCGACGCGACGTTGCCGGCGCTCTATGTCGAGCTCGGCCGGGTGCTGCGGGAGGAGTTCAACGGCTGGCAGGCGGCGATCCTGACCGGCAACCCGCCGCTTGCCCGCCATCTCGGGATCTTCGCGAAGCGCAGCCATCGGATGGTGAACGGCACGATCGAGTGCCGCCTGCTGCGGTTCGACGTCGGTGCGGCCGCGCTGCCGGAGCCGGCCGCGGTCACGCAGAGCCGATGGGCCGCGCGGCCGGGCGCGCAGATGTTCGCGAACCGGCTGCGCAAGAACCTCGAGAAACTCGAATCGTGGGCGCGTGCGGCCGACATCGAGTGCTACCGCGTGTACGACGCGGACATGCCGGAGTACGCGTTCGCGGTCGACCTGTACGGCGCTGAGCCGCGGCACGCGTTCGTGCAGGAGTACGCGCCGCCCGCGACCGTCGATCCGGACAAGGCGCGGGAACGGCGGCGCGAAGTGCTCGCGGCGCTGCCGGAGGTGCTCGGTCTGCCACTCGCGCAGGTGCACTCGCGCACCCGGCGGCAGCAGAAGGGCAGCGCGCAGTACGAAAAGCGGGCGACGACCGAGGACCGGCACGTGGTGCGCGAGGGCGGACTGCGGTTCTGGGTCAATTTCCGCGACTATCTCGATACGGGGCTGTTCCTCGATCATCGCTCGACCCGGGCGCTGCTGCGCGAGTGGGCGCGCGACGCGGACTTCCTGAACCTGTTCTGCTATACG
This sequence comes from Pseudomonadota bacterium, assembly GCA_021780395.1. Next base: position 2,079 of record JAJXYU010000092.1, on the reverse strand, counting down.
GGGACGGCGACGGTGTACGCGGCCGCTGGCGGCGCCCGGTCGAGCGTCAGCGTCGATCTGTCGAACACCTACCTCGCCTGGGCCGAGGACAACCTGACACTGAACGGTCTCGCCGGCCCGCGCCACCGCTTCGTGCGGGCCGACTGCCTGGAATGGCTCGCGAGCGCGGCGGCCGCGGGCGCCGCGTACGACCTGATATTCCTGGACCCTCCGACGTTCTCGAACTCGAAGCGCATGCAGGGCGTGCTCGACGTGCAGCGTGATCACCCCGCGTTGATCCGGGACGCGGTCGCGCTGCTGCGTGCCGACGGGCGCCTGGTGTTCTCGACCAATTTCAGCCGCTTCGCGATCGACGCCGCGGCCCTGCCGGCCTGCGTGATCGAGGACATCAGCGCACGGACCGTGCCGCGGGATTTCGCGCGCCACCCGCGGATCCACCGGACCTTCCTGATCCGCCGGCGAAGGCCGGGCGAGGGATCAAACGTTTAGGATTTTGACTCGCTTGACAGTTTGGACGGCTTATGACGCCCTGCGAGCGGCAGGTCGTCCCGTTGATTGACGCGATGCAATATCGAGCGCTAAGTCTCGGAAATGCCTGAATCTCTAGCAGAAGGCGTCCGGGGAGCGGGACGAGTTCGCGCGAGTATGCTCTAATAACCGGGTAATACAGGGCTGGGCGTCCTCCAGCGCGTTCAATATATTAAACATGTCTCGCAAGCCGATCATCGGAATACCGGCCGATCGCCGGCTGTTTGGAAAGCACTATTTCCACATGGTCGGCGAGAAGTACATCGCCGCCGTCGCGGACGGCGCGGACGCGATTCCCGTGCTCGTTCCGGCGCTCGGTCCGCAGCTCGCGCTCGAAGACCTGCTCGGTCTGTGCGACGGCCTGCTGTTCACCGGCAGTGAGACCAACGTGGAACCGCACCGCTACGGCGGGCCGGCGAGCGCGCCGGGCACGCTCCACGATCCGGAGCGCGACGCGACGACGCTGCCGCTGATTCCGCGCGCGATCGCGGCCGGCTTGCCGGTGCTCGCGATCTGCCGCGGCTTCCAGGAGATGAACGTCGCGTATGGCGGCACGCTCTGGCAGCGGCTGCACGAGGTGCCGGGGCACCTCGATCATCGCGACGACGCCGCGTTGCCGCTCGACGAGCAGTACGGCCCCGCGCACGAGGTGCTGCTCGATCCTGGGGGAGCGCTGCGCCGCCTGTCGGACCGCGACCGGCTCCCGGTCAATTCCCTGCACTGGCAGGGGATCCAGGACCTCGGGCGCGGTCTCGTGGTCGAAGCGCGCGCGCCGGACGGCGTGATCGAGGCCTTCCGGGTCGAGCAGGCCCGGGGCTTCGCGCTCGGGGTGCAATGGCACCCGGAATGGCGCTTCGCGAGCAATCCATTCTCTCGCGCGCTGTTCGCGGCGTTCGGTGAGGCAACCCGGCAGTACGCGCGGGGCAAGGTGAACCGATGAGCATCATTCAGCAGTTCCTCAAAGAACATGGCATCTCGGAGGTCGAGGCGATCATCCCGGACATGGCGGGCGTGGCGCGCGGCAAGCTCATGCCGGCCCAGAAGTTCGCCGAGGAAGAGGGCATGCGGCTCCCCGAAGCGATCTTCCTGCAGACCGTGACCGGCGATTTCCCGGACGACCAGAGCGCGATGAACCCGTCCGACATCGACATCGTGCTGAAGGCCGATCCGAAGACCGTGCGCGTCGTGCCCTGGGCCGCCGAGCCCACGGCGCAGGTGATCCACGACTGCTTCTACGGCGACGGCCGGCCCGTCACGATGGCGCCGCGTTACGTGCTGCGGCGCGTACTCGACCTGTACGAGGCGCACGGCTGGGAGCCGGTGGTCGCGCCGGAGCTCGAGTTCTTCCTGGTCGAGCCGAACACCGACTCGGACTACCCGTTGAAACCGCCGGTCGGCCGGTCGGGCCGGCCCGAGATCGGCCGTCAGGCCTACAGCATCGCCGCGGTCAACGAATTCGATCCGCTGTTCGACGACATGTACTCGTTCTGCGAGGCGCAGGAGATCGAGATCGACACGCTGATCCACGAGGCCGGCGCCGCGCAGATGGAG